>JASKZU010000134.1 GCA_030147455.1 Planococcus sp. (in: firmicutes)
AACGCCTTGTTCGGATAAGTACTGATCGTTGACCGTTTCCACGTTCAGGCTGACAATGTGTTCGTCACCCCGCTTAGTCGTGTCTATGTATAAGGATGTTCCGTATAAATCATCCAATACCATACGAAGCGCCGTATGTGATGGGTATTTTTCGTTGCTGTGCTGCAGGACATTGGCCAGAATCGAACGAACCGAAGCGTTTTCTTCAGACAAGCGGTCTTTAAAGCGAATGGAAAAATTTATCGTTTTGAATTGCGTCGTCTCATTGACGTGGACATTGACGCCTTTAGCAATAGATTGTGTGACAAACATATCAGGAAACCCCTCTCATCTTTCTTCCCTTAACTATACCGGACTTTTTCCTTTAATTGCAATGAAACGCAAGGAATCGAAAAGAAAAACGCGGCAGACAGCAACCGGCTTCGGCATTTCGTTTACAAGCAATTCCACTGAGGCTTTGCAGTTAGCTTTTTTGGCAATGAAAAAAACCGGCAGAGTCTCTCCTGCCGGTTTTTTAGCTTGGGATACCGTTTCTTAGCGTTGCCCTTTAATGTACGGTTTGCCGTTTGCTTTTGGCGCATTAGCGCGGCCGATAAAGCCGGCAAGTGCAAGAATCGTCAGCACGTACGGAAGAATAAGCAAGAACACATTTGGAATCTGGTTAATATACGGAATCGACGAACCGGCTATGCTCAATGACTGGGCAAAACCGAAGAACAAAGCAGCCCCCATTGCGCCGAGCGGATGCCATTTTCCGAAGATCATGGCGGCGAGCGCCATAAATCCTTGGCCATTGATTGTAGCATGGCCAAAATCATTGGTAATCGTTTGCGCATAAATCGCGCCGCCGATGCCCGCAAGACCGCCCGAAATCATGACTGCGACATAGCGCATTCTTGAAACGTTAATGCCCATCGTGTCAGCTGCCATCGGATGCTCACCGACCGCCCGCAATCGCAGGCCGAATGGTGTCTTGTAGATAATGAACCAAGCGAGTACAGCGACACCAATGGCGAAAAACGACGTGTTGTAGACATTGGTGAAAAACAGCTTCCCGATAAACGGGATATCGGAAAGAAACGGAACGTTATAGCGTGCAAAACGCTGTGTGATAAAATCTGTCTGGCCTTTATCAAAAATGCTTTTTACCAGGTATAAAGCAAGCGCAATGGCCAATAAGTTGATGGCTACACCTGATACAACTTGGTCGGCACGGAATGAAATTGAAGCGACCGCATGCAGGAGCGACAACAGGAGCGCTGCCACCATTGCCGCAATCAGTGCGATCCAAGGCGTCATGGAACCGAATGTATCAGCAAAAAACAAGTTAAACAAGATCCCGACAAATGCGCCGATGACCATCAACCCTTCAAGGCCGATATTAACAACACCCGAGCGCTCAGAGAACACGCCGCCGATTGCGACAAGGATTAACGGAGCCGCGTAAAAAATCGCTGAAGGGACGATGAAATACAGGATATCCATAAAGCTCATATCACTTCGCCTCCTTCTTTTTGCCGGCTGCACGGAGCAGCAGCAAACGAATAATATAACCGGATGCCACGAAGAAAATAATGACAGCGATAACGATTTCAACAATTTCGATCGGAATTCCCGCTGCGTTCGGCATATTGAGGGCACCATACTTTAATGACCCAAACAGCGTCGCGCCAAAAATGACGCCAAGCGGCGTATTCATGCCAAGAAGCGCGACAGCGATGCCGTCAAACCCGATGCCGGTAAATCCGCCTTTCGACGAAACATACTCGAACGTGCCGAGTGCTTCCATTGCTCCGGCGAGACCGGCAAAAGCACCGGAAATGACCATCGCCAAAACAATGTTTTTATTGACGTTCATGCCGGCATATTCTGAAGCATGCTGGTTGAATCCGACAGCTTTTAATTCAAAACCAAGCGTTGTTTTTTCCAAAATGAGCCACATCACGCCGACCATTACAAGCGCGAGCAATAGCCCTAAATGCAGCCGCGAGAATTCCGTCAAGTTTTCGAGGAACTCGGAGCGCAGTGAAGCGCTGGCGAAAATCCGCTCGGTGCGGTCTCCCCCGTCAGACACGGTTTTAATCAACGCGTTTGTTACGTGCAAGGCAATATAGTTCATCATGATGGTGACGATAACTTCGTGGACGCGGAATTTCGCTTTTAACAATCCCGGGACAAAGCCCCATAGCGCACCCGCTGCTGCTGCTGCAAGGATGGCGAGCGGCAAGTGTATGATCTTCGGCAATTCAACGGCTACCCCGACGTAAGCGGCAGCAAACCAGCCGACAATCAACTGGCCTTCGACCCCGATATTAAACAGCCCTGAACGGAAGGCAAAAGCTACAGCCAATCCGGCGAGCAGGTAAGGCGTGATTTGGCGAAGCGTCTCGCCGATTGTATACAAGTCTCCAAAAATCCCGTTCCATAATGCGGCATACCCTTCAATCGGGCTATAGCCGCTGACGAGCATGATAATGGCCCCGACAAGCAGGCCAAGCAAGACGGAAACGACCGGGACCAATATGTTTGTCGCTCTATTCGACACGGAGTTCCCCGCCTTTCTTCGCTTTTTCAGCATGACCGGCCATTAACAGGCCGAGTTCTTGTTCGGTCGTTTGTTCCGGAATCACAACATCGACAATTTCACCATCGTGGATAACCGCGATGCGGTCAGAAACGTTCATGACTTCGTCCAGTTCAAATGAAACCAGCAAAACGGCTTTGCCGTTGTCGCGCTGTTCGATCAGGCGTTTGTGGATAAATTCGATTGCGCCGACATCCAGTCCGCGCGTCGGCAATGCCGCAATCAGCAAATCCGGATTGCGGTCGACTTCACGGCCGATGATCGCTTTTTGCTGGTTGCCTCCCGACAAGGCACGCGCCGGTTCATGGGGCCCTTGTGTCCGAACGTCATAATCTTTGATGATTTGTGCCGCTTTTTCCATAATTTTGTTATAGTCCATAATGCCTGAGCGTGAAATAGGTTTGTCGTAGTATGTCTGCAGTGAAATATTGTGGCCGATCGGAAAATCGAGCACCAGCCCATGCTTGTGGCGATCCTGCGGAATATGGCCGACACCGGACTCTGTGACTTTACGCGGCTTCATGCCTGTTACGTCTTTGCCATTGATGAATACTTGGCCGCTTTTTACTTTGCGCAAGCCTGTAATGGCCTCGATCAGTTCCGACTGGCCGTTGCCATCGATTCCTGCAATGCCGACAATTTCGCCCCTGCGGACTTCCAGATTCAAGTTTTTCACTTTCGCGACGCCCCGGTAATCTTCAACGGTAATATTTTTCACTTCTAAAATTTCCGTTGTCGGATGGGCTGGCCCTTTTTCGGTTTTAAATGTTACTTGGCGCCCGACCATCAGCGCTGCCAGTTCGTTCGGGTTGGTTTCTGAAGTGATGACTGTGCCGATGCCCTGGCCTTTGCGAATAACTGTTACACGGTCGGAAACGTCCATAATTTCTTTCAGCTTATGCGTAATGATGATGATTGATTTGCCTTCCGCAATCAATCGCTTCATGATTTGAATCAATTCTGTAATTTCCTGCGGGGTAAGAGAAGCTGTCGGCTCGTCGAAAATCAATATATCGGCGCCGCGGTAAAGCGTTTTTAAAATTTCAACGCGCTGCTGCATGCCAACTGATATGTCTTCGATGATGGCATACGGATCGACGTTCAAGCCATATTGTTCAGAAAGCGCTGCCACTTTTCTCGCTGCATCTTTTTTATTGGTCACGCCCATCTTGGTCGGCTCGCTGCCGAGGATGATGTTTTCTGTGACGCTGAAATTCTCGACCAGCATAAAATGCTGATGCACCATGCCAATTCCGAGATTGTTTGCTACGTTAGGATCGGTAATGTCCACTTTCTTGCCTCTTACCCGGATTTCGCCGCCTTCTGGTTGATACAATCCGAACAAAACGTTCATCAATGTAGATTTACCGGCGCCATTTTCTCCGAGCAATGCATGAATTTCGCCTTTTTCAAGCTGGAGGGTGATGTTGTCGTTTGCGACAAATGTTCCAAACTCTTTGCGGATGTTCAGCATCTCAATAACATATTCCACTATTGTCACTCCCTCGAAAACTGGTTAGTTCTTTTAATGAATTAATACATGAAAGATTTCCTTGGAAAGAAAACTTTCATCTACCAATTTTCAGAAAAATAGGCGAAAAAAAATCATAAAGACCGGAAACCCCGGTCTTTATGATGACCGTATTTGACTACAGCTTTTTAGTTCACGCTTTCCGGAACTTCAATTTCACCGGAAACCACTTGTTCTTTGTATTCTTCGATTTGTGCCATAATATCTTCAGGAATCGCTCCGCGTGAATCCGCAAGATCCACCCCTTCATCGCTCAAACCGTAAGTGACGGTTTCGCCGCCTGGGAATTCCCCGTTCATCGCTTGTTCAGAAATGTTTATAACAGCTGTATCTACACGCTTCAAGACCGAAGTCAATGTGACGTTCGCATCTCCAGTTTGCCCTTCTTCGTATTGGTCAGCGTCAACGCCGATAACCCATACATCGGCATCCGGATCTGCTTCTTTGCGCTCTTTTGCTTCTGTAAAGACGCCGTTACCTGTCCCGCCAGCTGCATGGAAGATAATATCAGCGCCTGAACCGTACATGCGGTTTGCTGTTGTTTTTCCTAATTCTGCTTTATCAAAAGCCCCTGTGTATTGAACATCGACTTCGATTGAATCATCAACTGCTTCTACGCCTGCTTTAAAGCCGGCTTCAAAGCGCTCGATAACCGGAATTTCCATTCCGCCGACAAAACCGATTTTATCCGACTCTGTCATCAAAGCTGCTGCCACTCCTGCAAGGAATGCGCCTTCTTGCTCTTTAAACATGACGCTCGCCACATTCGGCGCATCCACGACCGCATCAATGATTGCGATTTGTGCATCCGGCTGCTGCTCAGCAATTTCCGCTACAGCGCCTTCCATCAGGAATCCGATGCCAAAGACAACGTCAAAGTCGCGGCGAATCAAGTTGTTCAAGTTGGTGTTATAGTCGGCATCAGACGCAGACTGAAGATAATCAAATCCGCCGTCTCCTTTTTGGAGGCCGTTATTTGAACCAAACTCCTGGATTCCTTCCCAAGCCGATTGGTTAAAGGATTTATCATCGACTCCACCGACATCCGTCACCATTGCAACAGAGAAATCGCTTGCTTCTTCAGTGCCTTCTCCGCTGCCGGTGGATTCACCGCCGTTTGAAGTATCTTCTTCGCTTCCGCTGCCGCATGCTGCGAGCATACCCGCTGCGAGCATCAAGGATAGGCCTGCGCCAAATTTACGTTTTGTCAATGTAATAACCCCCAAGGTATTTTTGATATTAGCAGGAATCAGATGGTTACAGACGTTTTCGAACTACATGGAAACTGAATTTATCAGCCCGGAAATAATTTTTTGAATACAGCACTAACCGGTCATCTTCGTCGTAATGATGCTGCTTCAACACCAGCAACGCAGTTTCCGGATCGCATTCCAAAATCGGCGACGCTTCATCGTGGTATCCTGTCGGATCGATGAACGTTACCGCATAGGAAATGCGAATGTCGCCGGATTCTTCCAGTGCGGAGAATATGGAACTTTCTTTGCGTCCAAGAAAACCTTCAGGCATATAGGCAGAAGGCACTTTATCTATGCAATAAACGACGGGTTCCCCGTTTGCCGTCCGAACGCGTTCAATAGTAATGACAGTGTCACCGGCTTTGCAATGAAAGCGGTTAATATCTTCCTCAGAGCAAATAGACTCGGAAGTGCTCAGATAGATCACTCCCGGTTCCATTCCCGCCTGACGGATCATGTCAGAAACGCTCGTCAATTCTTCAATGCCCGATGAAAACACCGGTTTTGAATTGACGAACGTCCCAACTCCGTGGCGCCTGACGATTACATTATCTTCTTCCAATAGCCGAAGCGCTTCGCGCAGCGTCGCGCGGCTCACTCCAAGTGTTTTCGACAATTCGAATTCGGATGGCAATTTCTCTTTTTCTTTATAGACACCCGCCGCAAAATCCTGTTTCATTCGGTCGATCACTTGAAGGTACAAAGCCCGGTGATCCGATTTAATTGTCATATGATTCACCACCCATGACAGAGATCAGACATCTGATGTAAAACATTCCTACTAATCAGAAATACTATACCATTTAACAAGAGTGAAATAAATAGCAATTTGTCGAATTCTGCGAATTTTCCTGAATTATCACTCTCAGATTCTAAACATTTTGTCACAAATCGATTACTTTATACTTAGTATTCTTCCTGCTTAGGAACCAGAACCTGGCGAGGCTTGCTGCCTTCATAAGGTCCGACCACTCCCCGCTGTTCCATTTGGTCTATCATGCGCGCTGCACGTGAATAGCCGACGCGGAATCTACGCTGAAGCATCGACACCGATGCGGTCTGCATTTCAGTGACCAATTGAACCGCGTCATCGTAGAGTTCATCGGTCTCTGAATCCACACTCACTTCTTCTACATCACTCGGAATCATGTCTTCCTGGTACTGGGCTTTTTGCTGTTCAATTGAAAAGTCCACTACTTTTTCCACTTCTGCGTCGGATAAAAAGGCGCCTTGTACACGGACCGGCTTGGACTGGCCGGCACCGAGAAACAGCATGTCGCCGCGGCCAAGAAGCTTCTCGGCTCCACCCATGTCCAAAATTGTCCGGGAATCGATGGCCGAAGAAACGGCAAAAGCAATTCGCGATGGGATGTTGGCTTTGATGACGCCGGTGATGACGTTGACGCTCGGACGCTGTGTTGCGATGATCAAATGAATGCCGGCAGCTCTTGCCATTTGCGCAAGACGTGTGATGGCGTCTTCCACTTCGTTAGAAGCAACCATCATCAAGTCGGCCAGTTCATCGACGATGACGACGATAAACGGCAGTTTCGGATGTTTTTCTTCATTTTCATCATTGAAGTTCTGCACATACTCGTTATAGCCTTCGATGTTGCGTGTTCCGGTATGTGAGAACAATTCATAACGCCGCTCCATTTCAGAAACGATTTTCTTTAAGGCCTGTGCCGCTTTTCGCGGATCTGTAACAACTGGGGCCAAAAGATGCGGGATGCCGTTATAGACGTTGAGTTCGACCATTTTCGGATCGATCATCATCATTTTGACTTCATGCGGTTTTGCCCGCATGATGATGCTCGTAATGATGCCGTTGATGCAGACAGACTTTCCGCTGCCTGTCGATCCTGCCACAAGCAAATGGGGCATTTTGTTCAGTTCGGTCATAACAGCTTGTCCTGTCACATCTCGCCCAAGGCCAAACAGCAATTTGGAATCCGGACGATTGTTTTCTTCGGATTCCAATACTTCCCGCAAGCTGACAACAGCCACTTCAGTATTGGGCACTTCGATCCCAATGGCTGACTTGCCGGGAATCGGTGCTTCGATGCGGATATCGCGCGCAGCCAGTGCAAGCGCCAAATCGTCATGAAGGCTGACAATTTTGCTCACTTTAACGCCTACATCCGGAAGCACTTCGTATTTCGTCACGGCCGGCCCTAAATGCACCTGCGTCACTTTGGCCCGGACACCGAAACTTTGAAATGTTTTTTCTAATTTTTTCGCGTTCTTTTGAATTCCTGAATATTCTCCGCTTTGGTCGCTATGCGGAGGCAATGTCAGCAAGTCGATCGATGGCAGCGTGTAATCTTCGTTTTCCGCTTCTTCTTTTATCGATATGACGGGCTCTTTTAAAATCTCGCCGGTTTCCGGGTCGACGTGTCTGGCTTCGCCGTTCTCGCCTGGTTCGATCGGCTGCGGCGCTGTTTCTTTTTTCGCTTTAACGTTTTCGGTAAACGCAGAAATAATCGGCTCTTTCTCTTGTTCTTGATCTGGTTGGCTGTCTGGTTCCTGGTCAAATACGAATGTTTTCTCGGATTCTTCCGATGTGTCGTCATAAGCCAATTGCTCGTTGATCTCCAATACTTTTTCGCTTGCTGTTTTGCCCGCTGGTTTTGTTTTCGGCTTTTGCTTTGCCGCTTGTTTCGGCTTGTCCGGTTTAAGGCGCACCGCGAACGAATGGACGGCTTTTCCTGCTGCCGGCAAGCGTTCCGCAATAAACGGCGCCGCGGTTTTTCCAGTCAGGATAATGGCACCGATGGATAAGAGGATAAACGCGATGACCCATGTACCGGCCGTGGCAAACAAGACGTGCAGCCCTGAATATAAAAATGCACCGAGTATGCCGCCGCCGGTTGCCTGGTAATCTCCCCAAACGGTTCCAGTCATCCGCGTCATCTTCGTAGTTTCAGACAGCACATTACTTGAAGTAATAGGCAAAATCGAACCGGCGGCCCAAATCAAATGGCTCATAAGCAGGGCACCCGCCAAAACAAACAGCGATCCTGCCGCGATTTTCGGGCGGACGGTCGGAACGCCGCGCTTTACCATGATGTGAAGTGCCGCAGCAATCAATGCCAATGGCACTAAAAAGGCCAGGTAGCCTGTGAGAAATTCAGCGATGTTATTGAACATGCGCCCAATCAATCCTAGCCGGAATACCATCAGGATAGCGACGGCAATCATCAATAGCCCGATAACTTCATAGGCAATCATTGGAATGGGCTGTTTGTTCTTGTTTGTTGTTCTCGGTTTTGCTTTCGCCTTTGTGCGCGGTTTGGTGCGCGGCTTTGCAGTCGTCTTCGTTGTGTTTCGGCTTCGCGCCATTAAGTTCCCTCTTTTCTTACGTAATGAAAAGGGATTCCTGCCGATAAAATCGGTATGGAATCCCTTTACTTGTATTCTTAGTATTCCATAATGATCGGAATGATCATTGGACGCCGTTTTGTTTGCTGATACAAATACGAATTCAATGTATCGCGGATTTCCTGTTTGATATTGTTCCACTCAAACGCATCACGCGTAACGTATTTGTCGACCACCTTACGGACCAGCTGGCCAGATTCTTCAAGCAGCTGCTCGGATTCACGGACATAGACAAACCCTCTTGAAATGATTTCGGGGCCTGAAGCGATCCGTTTTTCTTTGCGGTTCAATGTAATCACGATAATGAAGATGCCATCCTGCGACAACAGTTTGCGGTCACGCAATACGATGTTGCCCACATCGCCGATGCCGATTCCGTCAATCAGCACATTGCCGGTTGTTACGCGTCCGCTCATGCGTACTTTTTCATTGCGGTACTCGACAACGTCGCCTTTGTCAGCGATAAAGATATCGGATTTAGCGATGCCAACCTGCTGGGCCACTTTAGAGTGGGCGATAAGCATTTTGTACTCGCCTTGAATCGGAATAAAGTATTTCGGCTTCATCAAGTTCAGCATCATTTTCAAGTCTTCCTGGCTGCCGTGCCCGGAAACGTGGACTTTCTTATTGGACGTCAGGACGTTGGCTCCGGCTTTCGCCAGCTTGTTCATGGTCTGGAACATTTGCACTTCCATGCCCGGCGACGGTGTGAACGTAATCAACACTGTGTCCGTATCATTAATGCGGATGTCTTTATGCTGGCGTCTTACCATTTTATCGAGTGCTTCTAAAGGTTCGCCTTGATTGCCGGTAACGATGACAACCACTTCGTTATCGTTGTATTTTTCCAAGTCTTTGACGGAAATGACTGTTTCCTCATCGACTTCCAAATAGCCAAGTCGCAGACCGACTTCATAGCTTTTTTCAAGGCTTTTTCCGACCACAGCCACTTTTTTGCCGGTTTGCGTGGCAATATCGAACACTTGTTGGATGCGGATAAAGTTTGACGAATAAAGCGAGACCAGAATGCGTCCAGGCGCCTGGTGGAATGCAGTTAAAATATGGTCTGCTACGACAGTTTCGGAAGTCGTATAACCTGGACGTTCCGCTTCTGTAGAATCGGACATAAGCATAAGTACGCCATCTTCGCCAAGTTTTGCCATTTTCGCGAAATCTGGGCGGTAAGCACCTTGCATTGACTGGTCGAATTTAAATTCGCCGGTATGGACAATTGCGCCTTCTGATGTATGGAAGACGATGCCGAGCGCATCCGGAATGCTGTGCGTTGTATGGAAAAATGTCACATGGGTTTTATCGAAATTCATCCGGCTTTTGTTGGTTACTTCGAAAAACTTGTAATGCTTTAATGAACCTAGTTCTTTTACGTGTTCTTTTGCCAGCGCAATGGTCAGCTTCGAACCGTAGACCGGTGCTTGAACCTTTTTCAGCAAGTAAGCAATCGAACCGATTGCGTCTTCATGTCCGTGCGTCAGGAAAATGCCTTTGACACGGTCTTTGTTTTCTTCCAGGAACGTGACGTCCGGGATGACGATATCGACACCCAGCATTTCGTCTTCCGGAAACATCAATCCGCTGTCGACTACAAACAAGTCTTCATCGATTTCAACTACATACATTGCTTTTCCGATTTCTCCCACTCCACCGAGTGGTATTACTTTAATAACTTCGTTTTTAATTTTACTCAATTGATTTCCTCCTAAAATAATTCACCCGTACAGATCCATAATCTTCATTATACGGTAATCGCCTGAAACAGTCCAAAGAAAAAATAAACCCGCCTTTCCTGCTCCGGCTCTAGAAGTCCAGCTGTTTTAGCGGTTTCTACAAAAAAAGCCACCCGCTGCGTTCCGGAAAAGGCAAAATTCCGGAATCGAACGGATGGCTAGAGCAGCACGGGCGATTGGTTTAAAGCAATTGCTCTTCGATCAGCGCTTCTGCAATTTGTACAGAGTTTAAAGCTGCTCCTTTGATCAGGTTGTCTGAAACGATCCACAAATGGTAGCCATTCGGATTGTCGAGGTCCTGGCGGATGCGGCCGACAAAAACATCATCTTTTCCAGCAGCCATCAGCGGCATTGGATATTCCTGTTTTGAAGGATCGTCTTGAAGGACGACGCCTGGTGCGCCGCTCAGCGCATCTCTTACTTGCTCGAGAGTGGGCGCCTGGCCAAACTCGGCATAAACCGATTCGGAATGTCCAGTCACAACCGGAAGGCGTACACAAGTCGCGGCAACCGCCAAGTCTTGTGTGCCCATAATTTTTTTCGTTTCATTGATCATTTTCATTTCTTCAAGTGTATAGCCGTTATCGGCAAACTGGTCGATTTGAGGAACCGCGTTGAACGCGATCGGAAAATGGCGCTCCGCTGATTTGACCGGCAGCACCTGTGCATGTGCTGTAGCAGCCCCATCGAAGTTCGACGCTTGGTCTTTTAATTCGTTGATCGCATCAATTCCAGCACCTGATACCGCTTGGTAAGTCGATACAATGATTTTCTTTAAGCCGAATTGCTCTTTTAATGGCTGCAGCGCACAAACCATTTGAATCGTCGAGCAGTTAGGGTTGGCAATGACGCCGGAATGTCCGGCAAGTGCCTGCTTGTTCACTTCCGGCACTACAAGCGGCACATCTTCATTCATGCGAAAAGCGCTCGTGTTGTCGACCACGACTGCGCCGCGTTTGACGGCTTCAGGCGCAAATTTCTCCGAGACGCTGCCTCCTGCGCTGAACAATGCAATGTCGATTCCTTCGAACGACTCGGGTGTTGCTTCTTCGACAACATAGGTTTCGCCGTTGAACGTGATCTCGCTTCCTGCAGAACGTGCTGAAGATAAGAATTTAATCGTGCCGACCGGAAAGTTGCGTTTTTCCAACTGGTCTTTCATTTGCTGGCCAACCGCACCGGTGGCTCCCATGATCGCTACGTGATAAGTTTTCACTCTTTTCTCCCCTAACTAAACTGATTTGCGCTATTGTAACATAATTTAAGCGCCTGAAGGAATACATTATGGCAATTATCCGATTTGTTTGTTTATCAACGAATGATGGATAGTGCCGGGGCACCGGACGTCAACTGCATCAACGACACTACATCATCCAATGTTACTGCATCAATCAGCCGGATGATATCATCGGCTGTCTGATGCTTGCCGTGCAGCAATTCGTATTTACCGTTGCGGCTCATGCGAGCGGATGTGCTTTCGAGTCCCAGCAGCAAATTGCCTTTGATTTGCTCACGGGAATCCGCCACTTCCGATGCGGCGATATCGCCGTTACGCATGCGGCCGAGTGATGTTTCGATCAGTGCTTGCACTTCCTCGATTTGCTGGGGTGCTGTGCCCGCGTAAAGGGCAAGTGTTCCGTGATCGGAATAAGCCGAATGGTAAGAGTAGACAGAATAGGCCAACCCACGGTCTTCGCGAATTTCCTGGAACAAGCGCGAAGACATCGAACCACCGATAATATTATTGAGCACAGCAAGCGAAAACAGGCGGTCGTCTTTCAGCGACAATCCGGGATATCCGAGGCATAGATGCGCTTGTTCAATCGACTTTTCCTTTAATGACTGGCCTGCAGAAAATTGCGGTTCCTCATGCTTCGCAGTCGAGTTCGTACGTTCAAACTGACCGAAGAGCTTTTCGATTTTCGCCAGAAGCGCCTGATCGATTTTCCCCGCTACTGATACAACTGTATTAGAAGGCGTGTAATGGCGTTCCATGAAATCCAAGATTTGCTGGCGTTCAAACTGCTCAAGTGTTTCATTCGTGCCGAGTATCGGCGCCCCCATCGAATGATTCGGATACATGACGCGCCACAACTGCTCGTGAACATCATCATCCGGCATGTCTTCTGTCATGCTGATTTCTTCTTTGACAACAAATCGCTCTTTGTCAATTTCCTCGGGTTCCATCACTGAATTGAAGAACATATCCGCCAACACTTCCACTGCATGCTGCGCGTGATGGTCGAGCACTTTGGCATAGTAGCACGTATATTCTTTGGACGTATAGGCATTTAAATCCCCGCCGATGCGGTCAAACTCACGGGCAATTTCTTTTGCACTGCGCGTGGCCGTTCCTTTAAACAGCAGATGTTCGATAAAATGGGTCATGCCGTTTTCTTGTGTCCGCTCATCGCGTGATCCCGTGTTGACGAAAATGCCGACAGCTACGGAACGGACGTGCGGAATATGTTCTGAAACGATTCGCAAACCGTTTTTGCATGTGTAAGTGGTGACCATTGTAAACCTCCTGTATATGAAAAAAATTGCCGGCGGCTGGCCGGCAATTCCGTTTATTCTTACGCTTGTTCTGCTGCTTCTTTTTCTTCTTTCAAAACGATCTTGCGGGACAGGTTCACGCGTCCTTGACGATCGATTTCGATCACTTTCACTTTAAGGACGTCGCCCATTTTCAAGACGTCTTCCACTTCTTTGGTCCGCTCTTCCTGGATCTCGGAAATGTGGAGAAGCCCGTCTTTGCCTGGGAACAATTCAACAAATGCGCCGAATTTTTCAATGCGCTTGACTGCGCCTTCGTAGTATTCGCCGACTTTTGCTTCGCGGACGATGTTTTCGATCATCGCTTTCGCTTTAGCGTTCATTTCTTCATCAACAGAGGAAATGAAAATTGTGCCGTCTTGCTCAGTATCGATTTTGACGCCTGTTTCATCAATGATTTTATTGATCACTTTGCCGCCTGGTCCGATAACATCGCGGATTTTGTCCGGATTGATCTTCACCATGATGATCTTCGGCGCAAACTTGGACAAAGTCGTGCGCGGTGTATTGATCGTTGCAATCATCGACTCTAAAATGTGGAGACGGCCGATTTTCGCTTGCGTCAATGCTTCTTCCAGAATTTCACGGGACAGGCCGTCGATTTTGATGTCCATTTGAAGCGCCGTAACGCCTTCTGCTGTTCCGGCTACTTTAAAGTCCATATCGCCCAGGTGGTCTTCCATTCCCTGAATGTCAGATAAAACTGTATAGTTTTCACCCTTTTTCACAAGTCCCATAGCGATTCCGGCAACCGGCGCCTTAATCGGCACGCCGGCATCCATCATTGCCAGTGTTGAAGCACAGATGCTCGCCTGCGAAGTCGAGCCGTTGGACTCAAGTACTTCAGATACAAGGCGGATTGTATAAGGAAAATCTTTTTCACTTGGAATCACTGCTTCAAGTGCCCGTTCGCCAAGTGCGCCGTGTCCAATTTCGCGCCGGCCAGGGCCGCGCAAAAAGCCGGTTTCGCCGACAGAGAACAACGGGAAGTTGTAATGGTGCATAAAACGCTTGGATTCTTCGATTCCAAGGCCGTCAATGATTTGGACGTCGCCAAGTGCGCCGAGCGTACAAATGCTCATTGCCTGCGTTTGCCCGCGTGTGAATAGTCCTGAGCCATGTGTGCGCGCCAATACGCCCACTTCTGAAGACAAATGGCGGATTTCAGATGGGCCGCGGCCGTCCGGACGGATTTTTTCGTCCGTAATCAAACGGCGCACTTCATCTTTGACCATTTTATCGAGAATTTGGCCGGCTTGTTTTTTGATGTCGTCTTCTGAATCTGCATAAGCCTCAAGCGCACGTTCGCGGACAGCGGATATCGCTTCGTTGCGTGCCTGCTTTTCGTTGACTTGGACAGCTGCGTTCATATCTTGTTCTACAGCGGCCTTTAGCTCTTCTGTCAATGCTGCATCAAGTTCGTAAAGCTGGACGGCTGTTTTTTCCTTGCCGACTTCACGGGCGATTTCTTCCTGGAAAGCAATCAGTTTTTTGATTTCTTCGTGCCCGAACATAATGGCCTCCAAAATCACTTCTTCTGAAACTTCCTTGGCCCCGGCTTCTACCATGTTGATGGCATCTTTCGTCCCTGCAACCGTCAAGTTGATCGCGCTTTGCTCGAGTTGTGCATTAGTCGGGTTGATGATATATTCTCCGTCCACAAGTCCGACGATAACGCCGGCAATCGGGCCGTCAAATGGGATGTCTGAAATCATCAACGACAAAGAAGATCCGAACATTGCAGCCATTTCAGACGGGCAGTCCTGATCTACGGACATGACCATTGAAATTACCTGCACTTCATTGCGGAACCCGTCCGGGAACAATGGGCGGATCGGGCGGTCGATCAAGCGGCTGATAAGCGTTGCTTTTTCCGACGGGCGCCCTTCACGTTTGATAAACCCGCCTGGAATTTTTCCGACTGCGTAAAGACGCTCTTCATAGTTTACCGTCAATGGGAAAAAGTCGAGTGGTTTTGGTGTTTTAGAAGCTGTGGATGTCGACAACACTGCCGTATCGCCGTAACGGATCAAAGCCGCGCCGTTTGCTTGTTTCGCCAGTTGACCGACTTCGACCTGCAGTTCGCGGCCAGCCCAGTCAAGTGTATAAATCTTCTTTGTTTGCTCCATAATCGAGCTCCTCTCTTACTATGCTTCTCTATTATGTATCCATAAGTAGTGTATCAAAAAAGCACTTCCAGTGCGATTGAATGCTAAAGTTTTAAGCATAAAGAAAAAGCGGGACGAATCCCGCTTTCTCTGCTTGCTATTATCGGCGTAGGCCAAGTTTCGCGATTAACTCACGGTAGCGTTGTACATCGTTCTCGCGTAGGTATTTAAGCAAGTTACGACGGCGTCCAACCATTTTGAATAGACCACGACGTGAGTGGTGATCTTTCTTGTGGGTACGCAAGTGCTCGTTCAAGTTGTTGATGTCTTCTGTAAGAATGGCGATCTGAATTTCTGGAGAACCAGTATCAGTGTCATGCACTTTGTATTCGTTGATCAACTCATTTTTACGCTCTTGAGTGATTGCCATGCTGTTCCACCTCCTAATCTCTGATAGCCCCAATTACTGAGCAAACGTTGGTGATTCGATTTGCCAAGCAACGGTTAGTACATTCAGTACTTCGTTATCATAGCACAGTGATTTGTTGAAATCAACTGCCGAACTCAGCAGTCGAAGTATTGTTTCGCGGTTTGTTTGTCGAGTCCGATTTGTTCTTTCAGCTCATCGATGCCGGAAAACTTTTGTTCATCGCGGATGCGCTTATACCATTCGACCGTGACTTTCTCGCCGTAAATCGACTTGTCAAAATCGAAGATATGCACTTCAATCACCAGGTTTTTAATGTCGGGGTTGTTGAATGTCGGCTTATACCCCACATTGCAGACCCCTTCGTAATTTTCTCCCTGTACGCGTATGCGGACGGCGTAAACGCCGCGCTTTGGAACAAAAGTGCCCAATTCCGGCTCGACATTGGCGGTCGGAAAACCGATTGTGCGGCCGCGCTTATCGCCATTGACGACTGTCCCGGAAACCCGGTAAGGGCGCCCCAGCAAATGATGGACCGGTTCAACATATCCGTCCTTCAGCAACTGGCGTATGCGTGTCGAGCTGATTTTTTCATGGTCTTCCTCAAGCTTCTCCACCGTCGTGACGCTGTAGTTTTCTTTGCCGAACGATTCCATCAACGCCATGTTTCCGCCGCCCTTGTGGCCGAATGAAAAATCAAAACCAGCTACGACTTGCCTGACTCCGAGGCCTGTGATGAAATGCTCGATAAATTGTTCCGGGGATAATTGCGCAAAATCCGATGTAAAGCGGACAATAAAACAAATGTCCACGCCCATTTCCTGCAAAATGTCCATTTTCTCGTTTAATGGCGTGATGTAAAATACTTCTTCTTTCCGCCCGCCGAGCACGAGCGATGGATGCGGATCGAATGTCATGACCGCTGAAGTCATGTCAGCGCTCCGCGCATGTTCGATAGCTGAATTGATGACTCGCTGGTGCCCTTTATGGACGCCGTCGAAAAATCCAAG
>JASKZU010000277.1 GCA_030147455.1 Planococcus sp. (in: firmicutes)
CGCGGATGTCCTCTTCGCTCATGGCACTTACCGCTTCGGTTCCGGATTCGATCATTTCATCGACCAGGCTTTGCTTGCGCAGCTGCAAATCGTGCATCTTTTCTTCGATGGTTCCTTTGGCGACAAGTCGCAGCACCTGGACTTCCTGCGTCTGGCCCATCCGGTGGGCCCGGTCTGCGGCTTGCTGCTCGACTGCCGGGTTCCACCAAAGATCGTACAAAATCACCGTATCGGCACCTGTTAAATTCAATCCGGTGCCGCCTGCCTTCAGCGAAATCAAAAACAGGTCTTCTTCGCCTTCGTTAAAGCGGTCGCACAGCTCTACCCGTTCTTTTGGCGGCGTAGCGCCGTCCATGTAGAAATACGACCTTCCGGAACGCAGCAAGGTTTGCCCGATCAAGCTGAGCATGCCGGTAAACTGGGAAAAGACGAGTACGCGCCGGCCGCTCAAGCGTGCTTCTTCGAGTATGTCCATCAATTGGTCGAACTTTGCCGAACCGCCTTTATAGTCTTCGACAAACAAAGACGGATGGCAGCACAGCTGGCGAAGCCGCGTCAGCCCTGCAAGTATGCGGATGCGGTTTTTGCGCATGCTGTTGTCGCGCAAATGCTTGAGTGCCTCGTGGCGCAGTTCGGCAAGATACGCCGTGTACAGCTTTTTCTGTTCTTCGTGGAGCACGGAATGTTCGATGCGTTCAATTTTTTGCGGTACTTCGCCGAGCACGTCTGCTTTTGTACGGCGCAGCAAAAACGGACGCACCCGTTTGGCGATATCGGCGTTGCGCATTTCAGCAAATTGATGGCGATCCGGAAGCAGCTCCGGAAACACAACATGAAAAATCGACCATAGTTCTTCCAACGAGTTTTCAATCGGTGTACCGGTCAACGCAAAACGGTGCCGGGCTTCGAGTTCTTTGACAGCTTTTGCCGTTTGTGTCGCCGGATTTTTGAACGCCTGCGCTTCATCAAAGAAAATTGTATGGAACTTGCGCCCCTTATAAGCCGACCGGTCCATCCGCAAAGCGGGATAGGAAGTGATCAGCACATCTCCTTGCTGGCTCAGGGCTTGCGCCCGTTTAGCTTTCGCGCCGTCGATGACGATCGTTTGAATCCCTGGCGCAAATTGTTCAAACTCGGCCTGCCAGTTGTACATGAGCGAAGAAGGGGCCACGATCAGTGCCGGCTCTTTACTGTCACGGATTTCCTCAAGCACCGATTCCACAAAGGCAATGCTTTGAACGGTCTTGCCGAGTCCCATCTCATCTGCCAAAATACCCCCGAACCCGTAGCGTGCCAGCAGCCTGAACCAGCTAAAGCCGCGCTGCTGATAATCGCGCAAAATAGCGGCGAACGCCGGCGTCAATTCATCGGTTCTTGCCCATGGATGGTACAGCTCTTTGAGCAGCCGCGAAAATTCTGTTCCGGTCTCTGCCAGTTCATGTTCTTCAAGTTTGCCGGCTAGCCGCATTCCTTGGAGAAGTGGAATCCGCACCGTCCGTTCGAAATGGTCTTCGTCTACGTTCAACGCGGCCAAGTATTCTGCGAATGCCTCCATGCCTGGCGTTTCCAATGACATTAACGTACCGTTAGGGATTTTGAAATAACGCCGCTTTTCTTTGATGGCAGCGATTATGCCCCGAAGTTCGTCGTCCGCTATCCCTTCTAAATCAAAGCGGAATTCCAGCCAGTCGGTTCGGTCTTTCGGCAAGTTGATCCGGATTTTAGCACTCGGCAATGTTTTTTGAATACGCAATTTCACAGTGGTCGTTGCGTAAACGTCCAGCCACTCTTCTAAGAGCGGCACCGTGTCGTACAAAAAGGCATATTCCGCTTCCTCATCCTGCAAATAAAACCCCCCGTCTGTCCGGGTCATCTGTGCGGATTCCATCAGTTCCATTATTGCTTGTTCTTTTCCATGCTGCCGGAATACCCCTGGATACTGGCGGTATGTACCTTCTGGTTCTTCGCACGGATTGATGATCAATTGGCCGTAATGAAACTCGAGGCCGGCAAGCAGCCGGTTGCGCACGCGGTCCAAATACAATTGGGCCCGAAGCGGCGTTTCCCCGATTTTTTCGACAGCCTGTTCTGTCACTGTTACCGGCCCCAGCTTCTCCAAACCCGGCAACACCGTTTTCATCATGTGTCCTACTTGGCTCTCGGTAATGGGCAGTTCTTCTCCTGCATCTTTCATCAATTCCTGAAGTCCTGACAAACGCTTCATGTCAGCCTCTGCCGGTTGAACAATCGCCTCTTCTGTCATGACGATGCCGTATTTCGGAAAAACTTGAAGCTGGTGCAGGCCGCGCACAATCAGCCGGTACTCTTCTTTCCGATGATCCAGCCGAAACGATACCGGCAAGTCGGCTGTTACACGAAGCGGAATCCATTCACCAAAAGCATTTGCAAACTTGACATCGTTCATATTGCGAAGCAGCGGCAGCACACGCTCCCAATCGGCGGCGGATACCAAAAGCCCAGTTCCCCCGGACGCCTGCAGCGTGCTTTTTCCGAGAAATGCGAACAGCTCCACAACGGGCGCATTAAGCGAGTGGCGTGCAGGATCATATGGAACCATTCCTGCTTGTTCATCCGGCTGCCCTGTTGCAATGGCCGCAACGAATGCGGCGGGATTGCGCACATTTTTTAAAATGGCCGTG
>JASKZU010000282.1 GCA_030147455.1 Planococcus sp. (in: firmicutes)
GTTTGAGCAATTGCTGCTCGACCGCTTCAATATTTCCGACTGTTTCTTCCTGCAATTCACCTGCAGAAGGCGAATATGTTACATACATCATCTTCTCGGTTTGCGAACCGAGGAACGAAAAGCCGATCAGCGGCGTCAACGCCAAAGACCCGGCAAGCAATGCGATGGCAACAATGGATGTGATCCATTTATGGTCGAGCGCTTTTTCAAGGAAAGAACGGAACCACAAAGCCAGTTTGCCGGTTTCCTGATGCTTGGAAGCTGTTTTTTCTCCGTATAATTTCTTTTTAAAAAAGCTGTGCGACATTGCCGGTACGATCGTCACCGCGACAGCCAGCGAAGCCAACAGCGCAAACGACATCGTCAAAGCGAACGGCAAGAACAGCTCACCGACCATCCCCCCGACAAAGACGAGCGGCGCAAACACGGCGATCGTCACCAATGTGGAAGACAAAATCGGCTTGAACATTTCGATCGTCGCCGATTGAATCAATTTGCGATCGGATAATTTCTCTTCTTTCAAATGCATGCGCCGGTAAATGTTCTCGACCACGACGATCGAATCGTCGATGACCCGGCCGATCGATACCGTAATGGCACCGAGCGTCATGATGTTCAGCGTAATATCGAGCCCGTTCAACAGCAGCAGCGCCACGAAAATCGAGACAGGGATCGAAACGATGGCAATCAGCGTCGAACGGAAATCACGCAGGAACACCAAGATGATGAGCACGGCGATCAATCCGCCGAATAGCGCTTTTTCCACCATCGCAAAAACAGAATCCTCGATCGGTTCGCCTTGGTCAAGCGTAATGTCGACAACGAGCCCGTCCACTTCTGCTTCCAGGTCCGCCATCAGTTCTTTTACAGCATTCACGACCGTTACGGTATTCGCTTCCTGGCCTTTGACGACCTGGATCGCAATGGCGTCTTCGCCATTGGTCCGCGAAATCGACTGGACGTTGCCCACCAGTTCCACATCCGCTAATTCAGATAATGGAACAAACGGCACCGGGTTGTCTCCAGACGCTTCTGCCGGAATCAGCAAGTCCTCGAACGCTTCAATGGATGTTACAGAACCGTCTACATATACCGCTTCTTCGCCTTCTTCAAATTCACGAAGGCCGAGCGACAGCGCAAGGTTGCTTGCTTCAATCAGCTGCTTGACGTCGTCTTCCGTGACGCCTGCTTGCGCCATGGCTTCTTCGTCATATGTCAGTTGAATTTCTTCGACATGCTGGCCAGTTACAGTCGCGGATGCGACGCCATCAATTTTTTCAATATCCGGCAAAACCGAACTTTCCACACGTTCCGTCAGCTCAATGATTGATTCATTTTCGCTGCTGAGGGAAAGTGCCACGACTGGAAACATGTTCAGGCCGATTGCCATAATCGACGGCGTATCGACATCTTCTGGCAGCGAGACGCCGGCAATTGCCGATTCGAGCTCCCGTTTTTTCTCGTCCATATCAACGCCGTAGTCATATTCCACTTGAATTTGCGAGACGTTCGACGACGAATTTGAAAACACCGCTTTTACATCTCCCAAACTTTCGACTGCCTGCTCTACCGGAATGGACACTTCCTCCATCACCTGTTCCGGCGTCGCACCCGGATATACCCCAGAGACAATCAAGTACGGAATCGAAATATCCGGAATCGACTCCATTTTCATTTGAGTAGTTGAATAAATGCCGGCAAACGTTACAATTAATGTTAACAGCCAGACGGCAAATTTATTTTTCAGTACAAACCGCACCAATCCTTGCACATCCATCTCCCTTTCTTTAACCAGTCCATACCATCTTATGATAATGACCGATTGGTCAAACGTCAAATAACGAGTTTGAAAAGAGGCGCTAATTATGTCAAAAAAACAACAGGTTCTGGAATCAGCGCTTCAATTGTTTGCCGAAAAAGGGATTGAATCGACTTCTGTCCAGCATATAACGCAAGCTGCCGGCATATCCAAAGGTGCATTTTATTTAGCTTTTCCTTCTAAAGAAGCCTTGATCAAAGAAATCATCGATTCGTCCATGAAAGAATTTGTAGCTGATATTGACCGTGTAGTCAATTCTTCAGGAGACGTTCCCGAAAAGCTTCGCCGTTATTTCCGTGCGCATTTGTCGCTTCTCGACAAACATGCGGATTTCGCCAAAATTTATGCACGTGAGCCGATGCATGCACTGAATGAGGAGATCATCGAAAAGCTCATTCATTATGATGCGTGGATCGACCGTTCGCTCTTGGCGCTGCTTGATGAGCTATACGGAACAAAGCTCGAAGGCCGCCGCTATGACTTATTGATTTCCATCAAAGGGTTTGTCCGCATTTATTCACAGCTTGTGCTGTTCCATCCTTATCCGCACGATCTTGAGCAAATTGCCGATGTGCTTGTTGAAAAAACAAACGTGCTGGCTGTTCATTCGGAAACGTCCTACCTGACCGAAGAAATGGTCGAATTGCCGATGCCCGGTCCGGAAGATATGACCACTATCGACAAGCTGTTGGCGGTTGCCAACGAATTGCTGGAAGATGAACAGCCGCCGCTCGTCGCCGAATCGCTTTTGCTGTTGATAGACGAATTACAGCTCGAGCAGCCGCGCCGTGCCATCCTGCATGGCCTGCAGTCCAACATCTACGACCATCCCCCTGCAAAATGGCTGTCTTACCTGCTGAAAAATTTCGAACAAAAAAACAGCCCGGACCTCTAAAGGTCCGGGCTGTTTTCGTTGCCTCATTATTTAATTTCGACGGTCCAGCCAAGTGAATCTTCCACTTTTCCGGTTTGAATGCCGGTAATCGTGTCGTAGAGCTTTTGTGAAAGCTCGCCGATTTCGTGGTTGTTGATGACCATTTTCTTGCCCTGCCAGTTTAATTCTCCCACCGGCGAAATAACGGCGGCTGTGCCCGTGCCAAATGCTTCTTCGACTTTTCCGGCTGCATATGCTTCGTACAACTCGTCGATGGCGATGCGTTTTTCTGTCACCGGAATGCCCCAAGAACCGAGCAATTCAATGATCGACATGCGCGTGATGCCTTTAAGGATGCTCCCATTCAATGCAGGCGTTACGATTTCCCCGTCGATTTTGAAGAAAATGTTCATGCTGCCGACTTCTTCGATAAAGCGCTTCTCGATGCCGTCGAGCCATAACACATCCGCATTGCCGTCTTTTTTGGCCTGAGCTTGCGCCTGATAGCCGGACGAATAGTTGCCGGCTGTCTTGGCCATGCCCGTTCCGCCTTTGACTGCACGCGTAAACTGGTCTTCTACATGGATTACGACAGGCTTTAAGCCGCCAGTAAAATAAGAGCCGACCGGTGACAGGATGACCATGTATTTATAGGATGCAGATGGACCTACCGCCAAATTGGCATCGGTTGAAATGATATATGGCCGGATATAAAGCGAAGTGCCAGGCGTTTTCGGCACCCAGTCCTGCTCGATCGAAATCAATTGCTTTAAGTGATCCAACGCCAGCTGCTCATCGATCGCCGGGATGCTTAAACGTTCACTCGACAAGTTCAAGCGTTCAAAGTTCTTTTCCGGCCGGAACAGCAGGATGCGTCCGTCTTCTGTCCGGTAAGCTTTCAATCCTTCAAAGACTGTTTGCCCGTAATGGAAAATCATCGCTGCCGGATCCAGGGAAATCGGGCCATATGGAACGATTTTTGGATCGTACCAGCCTTTCTCCGCATGGTATTCCAATATGTACATGTGATCGGTGAAGGTTTGCCCGAAAGCGATCTGGTCCTGTGCCGGTTTAGCTTTTTTCTCCTGGTTCTCGATTACTTCCAATTGGTCTGTCGTCATAATCCTATCCCCTTTTACGCATTGATTTTTTTAATGATTTCGAACAATTGTACACACATTTTCGGGCACTGAACAGCCTATAAAGGAAATTTCCCAGCTTCGGACGACCCGTTTAACGAATTTCCTCCATGAAATGCATCAGGATTTTGGCAGTCAGGCCCCAAATGACGCGGTCTTCGTACAAGTAGAAAAACTCGTCTACTTGGCGCGCGCGCCAGCTGTAGTTTTCACCGCCCGCAATCAAGTCGTACGGAAAGCTTTCCTCTGGCTGAATGTCGAAGTCGATGCGGTAGACGCGTGGTTCATTTTCCAAAAAGAACTTTAACGGAACCGTAAAGATCGAATCCACTTCCTGCGGGTTCGGCACAAAGTCGGTTTCCGAATCGATAAATCCGGCAAACGAGTAAATGATCATGCCAAACGGCGAAACGATGTAATCCAGCGGAAATACGTTGCTGATGGCTGATTTTTCGATGCCCAGCTCTTCCATCGTCTCGCGCAGGGCCGTTTCCTGTTCGTCTTCATCGCCGTGCTCGATCCGGCCGCCCGGAAAACAAATTTCTCCTGGCTGGCGGCGCATTTCAAACGACCGCACTTCAAACAAAATATGGACGCCGTCTTCTTTTTCAATTAACGGAAGCAAGATGGCGAATTTCGAGAAATCCCGGTTGCCGAGTACTTCCGGCGCCCTCCCTTGCATCTTTTGCAAAATCTCTTCCGGCTTCATGCCATCACCTCGTCTTTCTTTCTTCTTATCTTACCAAACATTTCGCCGGCGAAACCTGTAGACCGCCTTAAACAAGGAAAATCCGGTATGTTCGTTGGCGAACCCAGGATTCAGCCGCTACAATGGAAGTGGAGGGGATAGACATGAACCAGAACATCTACGTGGATAACCACTTTTGCACAGCCGGCATGAGCTTGAAAAATGCAAAGGCCGGAAGCCAGCATAATTTGGCGCTTCACGCCGGCAGTGAACGCAGCCATTCACTGGCCAACCGCGAAGCATTACTCGAGGAACTTGGCTATACAATCGGCGATTTAGTGTGTGCCAACCAGACCCACAGCAATCATTTTCAAAAAGTCGATAAAAGCGATGCGGGCAAAGGCGCCCGTTCCATAGAAGATGCAATTCCAGACACAGATGCGTTGTACACAAGAGAAGCGGGCCTTGTGCTATCGAGTTTTTCAGCTGATTGTGTGCCCATCACGTTCTATCACGAAGCGGAAGGGTTGATCGGTGCTGTTCATTCGGGTTGGCAAGGAACCGTCAAAGAGCTGGTTCCGCGCTTGTTTGCCCATTTAATCGATGGAGAAGGATGCACAG
>JASKZU010000295.1 GCA_030147455.1 Planococcus sp. (in: firmicutes)
CCCTGTCAAAAAGGAAACGATGGCCGCTCCTGCTGTGACTCGCAACGTAAATTTGCGCAAGCGCGTGTCCTTAAAATCAAGCACTTCGTTTTCCTGAAGGATGGAAAGCGGCAATAGTTTCGACGCCCTGCGAACTGGAATCGTTAAAAACAACTGGATAACGGCACTTGCCAATAAGCAGATAGGCAAAGCGATCAGCCAGGGATAGCTTGAGTCGGTGAGCGGTACAGACAGCCACTGTCCAAGATTCGGCTGAATCCATTGATGGACTGCATAGGAGGCAAATAGCCCGCCAATTCCCCCGGCTCCCGCGATTGCCATGCTTTGAACACGGACGACTTTTGCGACTTGCGCTGATTTTGCTCCAAGAGCGCGCATGATCGCTAATTGATTTTTATTTTTATAGATAAACAAATCAAAATTAGAGATCACCATAATCGACGTAACGACAACAAGCAAGCCCGATAAAACAGCGATAAAAAATAGAAGCGAATTTATATTGGCTTGCACCGCTTCATCCTGAGCCATAATATCCACACGCAGCTCCGGATAGTTTCGGGTAAATTCGACAGCTATCGCATTCAAATCAGCTCGTGCAGCTGTTTTCACCATGAATGCGGTCGTATCGCTGATTTGCGGTTCGCCGCCGTGCAACTGCTTAGCTGTGTCTAAATGAAAAATGATGATATCAGGAGCGATGCCGGTTCCTTCGACATTACCAAGCACTTCCGCAACGTTAAAAGAAGCTTGTTCAATTTCAACTGAGTCCCCGACGGATACATTCAGCGAGTCTGCCAGATTCTGTGTTACAACGACATCATCTCTTTGCAAGTCTGTTGTCGTTTTATAGCGGCTTTTGGCAATCGCATCGTTTTGGATTCCAAGCGTATACACTTCACCGCCGAGCGGTTCGACAAAAGCTTGAGTAACAAGCGCTTCAGAAACTTGCTCAGTGGAGCTGTGTCGGGTGATCGATCGGTAAATCTCATTGTTTACTTTAGCAAAGTCGGGGCTGCTGTAGACAAAGGCGATGTCGATATCGCCGTACAATCCCCTGTAATCGGCCTCAACTGTCTGCTTGGCATTGACGGCGAACAAGGATAGGGTAAGGACCAGTGAAATTGCAATAGCGATGCTTGCAATCGATGTGAAGACAAGAAACTTGTTTTGCCTAAGCAACCGGACAGCTATTTGGTTGAGTGACTTCATGCAGTAGGCCCTTTTAAAATGCTTTGCGAGATCTGCATAATATGTTCCAAATCGCGGGTTCCTAGACAGCTGTAGCTATTGACGATCTCGCCGTCATGGAAAAACAGCACGCGGTCGGCATAAGAAGCCACTTTCGGGTCGTGCGTCACCACCAATATGCTTTGGTGAAGTTCCCGTTTCATCGCCGTTAAAACAGAAAGAATTTCCTCGGATGTGTTGGCGTCCAAATTCCCTGTCAATTCATCCGCCAGCAGGATGGGCGGTTCACCGATCAACGCACGGCCAATGGCAGTCCGCTGCTGCTGCCCGCCCGACAACTCTACTGGACGGTGTGCTTTCCAATCGGCCAGCCCCATCCGCTCGAGCATGCTGGCGGTTTTTTCGCTGATCGTTTCGGCAGATTCTCCCTTTAATAAAAGCGGCAATGAAATATTTTCTTCTACAGTCAAATCCTTCAGCAAATTGTAAGCTTGAAAAATAAAGCCAATGTTCTCCCGCCTATAATCGGTCGCTTCTGGTTCTTTGAAAAAGTTGTTGGCATCCATGCCTTTTAGCCGGATCTTTCCGCTTGTCGGCTCATCCAAGGCACCCAGGACATTCAGCAACGTGCTTTTGCCGGAACCGCTTGTGCCCATGATTGCAACGAATTCCCCTTCATTTAATTGAAACGAGATGTTTTTGAGCGCTTCCACATCTACGCCATTGCCTTTGTAACGTTTCACTAGATTCTCGACTTCAAGGATTGCTTTTGTCATCTTGTTTTCCACGCCTCTTCTGCAGTTTATGGATGATTCGGCGGCATTTACTTTGAGCATTCAGCGCTCTTTTTACTTGTAATAAATACCATATAAATACATTACCATACGAATAAAGAGCAAAGTGTTTATTTCCGGAGCATCCAAAATAAACCATCAGGAAAAGACTAGGAGGAGAAAAAGTTATTCGTTTTGCTGCATTTGTGAATGATTGTCATTCTTTAGCTGGTTTTCGTAGACTTGTGGAGTATACTCCTGCCATTCTTTTATCAGCTGCGATTTGCTCGCTATTTTCCAAGGATTAAAAAACGATTGCCCGTTTTTATTAAAGAACAAGCCTTTTCCTAAACAATAAGAGGCGTGCTGGACGGCGCCTCTTTCGTTAGTCCATACAACTACATCCCCTTCTTCTAGAGATTGTTTTTCGACGAAACGGTGCGTCCGGCCAAGCACATCCATGAACGTATTCGGGTGCACCCATTCGTGGATCAGCCATTCCTCCTGGTTTATCGCAGCGAGTACAGACGCAAAACAATTGCTGCCTGCGTGAACAGGAAATCGATTGGCGTATTTTTTTACGATATCCGGGACGCCGTTCGGTAAGGCTATCCCTGTCCAATCGTCCCATTGCTGCGAGCAGCTGCTGACCACTTTTTCTTTTGCATTAAGCGGCAGCGTTTTCCAGAAGCCCGAACAGACTACTACGTATGCTTGGCCGTTTTTTGTTGTCGTCATTTGCTCTATGTGATCTTCCACTCCTGCAAAATAAGAAACTGGGAAAATAAGGCCGCGCCCCATGTCGAACTGAATAGCCAACAACTTCTGTCTTCGGGAACTTTCGAGACGTGTTATCCAATCGGCGTGCGCAACAATTGCCACTTCCACTTCAGCAGACAAATTCCAATACTCAAAACTATTAACCATTTGGATGTGCCCGTAAATCGAATGGCTGAAAAACTCGTTTTTAGGGACTGTCAACGCTCGTTCGAGGTCACCGTCGAATAAAGATAGCTGTTCTTTTTTAACAAAAAAGAAATCCAGTTCAGGCACATAATTCTCAATCCAATTTCGGATCTGATGACTGGTTGGCGCAATGATTATCATAACCAACACCCCCACTATTCTATGAATATCACCCTTTGTTTGCGATTTCCTCTTTTAGAGATGCGGTAAAACCTAATTTTGAAGACTAATTGCTTAACTATTCTTTTTTAAACAGTGCAGTCCATAAACCTGACAAACCAA
>JASKZU010000324.1 GCA_030147455.1 Planococcus sp. (in: firmicutes)
GTTAAGCGGCTTTTTTATCGGCTTCGGCGTGCTGTTTATGCATTATACTGGCATTGCAGCAACACAAGGAAACGGAACACCCTCATTTCATGCGGTACCGTTTGCACTGTCCATCGTCATGATATTCAGTGCTGCCTGGATTGTTTTGCGGGTTTTTTCACGCCAGCGAAGCCAATCTGTCTCAGCCGTCAAAAAAATTGTTAATGCCATCATCTTGGGCATCATCATTTCTGTCTCACACTTTGTCGGCATGCTCGCCATCAGCTATTCCGAAATGCCGGCACAGCCGTCTTCTTTCACCAATATCGGCCTTGCTTTTATTATTTCCGCTTTGGTGCTCCTGCTGCTTGGAATCGCAGGTTATTTAGCATTTATTGACAGCCGCCAATTGTACAACGAACACCAATATTTGCTGAAAATCCGTGAAAGCGAACGACGTTTCCGCCGGCTTGCGGAAATGTCGCCGGAAGCCATCATTATCCATGATAAGGGGCGCTTGCTTTACATGAACGAAGCGTGCAAGCGCATATTTGATGTCAAGGATGGGTGGATCGGCACGAACGGACTGGATTATGTGCACCCGGATTATCAAAAAATGGTTGCGTCATGGTTAGATTCGATGGACAACGGGCTCAATACGCTGCCGGCCCAAAAGCTATG
Organism: Planococcus sp. (in: firmicutes); assembly: GCA_030147455.1. GTDB lineage: Bacteria > Bacillota > Bacilli > Bacillales_A > Planococcaceae > Planococcus. The sequence goes on from JASKZU010000324.1 coordinate 661, forward strand.
GGTCAACTTTAATGGGGCGGCCCATGAAATCGAAATCATTGCAACAAACATTGAATTTGAAGGCAATGCAGCCATTCAATTGATGGTCAAGGATATTACCGCACAGCAAAAAGTAAACCGTGAACTTGAACTCAACCGCCAGCGCTATGCGTCATTGTTTCAGAACAACCCCGACGGCATTTTTTCAATGGATGCGTCGGGACGCCTGCTCGACATCAATGACTCACTCGAACTGCTGCTTGGCTATACACGTGAAGAACTTAATCGAATGACCTATCATCCATTGATTAAAGCAAGCGAATTGACCCAAACCGAAATGAAATTCCGCCTGGCACTCGAAGGCATGACCCAGACAATCGATACAATCGGCTTGCATAAAAATGGGCATCACGTAGCGCTGCGCATTACCAACGTTCCCATCGTAATCGATGGGATTGTAAACGGCGTTTACGGAATTGCCAAAGATGTCTCAGCGGAAAAGCGTGCGCTCGGCTTGCTGGCTGAAAGCGAGGAAAAATATCGGTCGCTGTTCGATTATAATTTGGACGCTGTCTTTGAAATGGACCGGCTGGGCCAGTTCGTCAACGCAAACGCCATGACCGAGCAATTAAGCGATTATACGCAGGAAGAGTTGTTCGGAGCCGACTTCACCCCTCTTATTGCCGATGAGCTAGAGCGCGTTTGGAGCTTTTTCGCTTCAGCACTTGCAGGAGAAGCAGTTAATTTTGAACAAAGAATCCGGCGCAAAGACGGCAATATCATCGAAGTGGACATCAACGCCGTTCCGAAACGCAGAAACGGGGAAATCGATGGCATTTTTGCCATCGTACGGGATATTACTGAGAAAAAAGCGAACGAACAGCAAATTAATCGCCTTGCCTTTACCGATCAATTGACCGGACTGCCGAACCGCCACTGGTTTTACCAAAACCTCAAGGAAGTATTGGGCAGAACCGAAAAGCAAAATCAAAAGCTTGCCGTCCTGCTGGTCGACTTTGACGATTTCAAAAGCGTCAATGATTTGCTCGGGCATTTCGGCGGCGACCAGTTCCTAAGAATTGTCGCCAACCGTATCCAGTCCTGCCTTGGCCCTCTTGATGCCATTTCACGCTTTGGCGGGGATGAATTTATCATTGTCTCGGAAAACACCACCGAGCAGCAGGCGCATGACTTGGCAGAGACGGTATTGAGCTCGATGCGGGAACCGGTCAAGCTCATGGGGCAGGAATTTACGGTCACGTTAAGCATCGGAATCGCCATTCAGACCGGCTGCGACAGCAACGGGGAAGAATTGATCAAACAAGCTGATTTTGCCATGTATTCGGCGAAAGCAAACGGCAAAAACAATTACCAAGTATTCACGAACGAACTCGACAATCAGATGACGCGCCGAAGTCATTTGGAGCAAGCACTTAAAAAAGCACTCGAAGAAGAACAGTTTGCCCTCCATTATCAGCCGCAAGTCGACCTGACAACTGGAAGAGTAATCGGATATGAAGCCTTGCTGCGCTGGGAATCGCCGTTTGGTAATATTTCGCCCGCTGAATTTATCCCGGTAGCGGAAGAAACCGGGCTGATTGTGCCGATCGGCGAATGGGTGCTGCGGCAAGCATGCCGTGATACGCTGCGTTTTGCAACGCTCGGGCATACCGCAGAAAACATTTCGGTCAATGTATCTGCGCGCCAGTTTAAAGATCCGGATTTCAGCAAAAAAGTCCGCCACATCTTTAAAGAAGAGAAAGCTGATCCGCATCGATTCGAAATCGAGATTACTGAAAGCGTTATGCTTGATACCGAACAGTCAGCACGCGTCATTTGCGAGTTGAAGGATTTGGGGCTGCGGATTGCCATCGACGACTTCGGAGCGGGGTATTCGTCGTTGAATGTTGTGAAAAACGTAGCGATTGATACGTTGAAAATCGACAAATCGCTGATTGACGAAGTATTAATCAACCAGCGCAATTTGTTTATTTTGGCCGCTATCATTGAAGTCGGCAAAAATCTCGATGCGCGTATCGTTATGGAGGGTATTGAAGTCGAAGAACAAGCCGAACTGTTAAGGCCGTTCGGCATCGTCGGACAAGGCTACTTGTTCAGCCGCCCGATACCGCCCTCAGCTATTGCAAAGTTCCTCAGCGAGTCAAAGCAACTTGCCCGCAATAAAAAACTGATTACGTAACAAGCACGCAGGCCAATGGGCTTGCGTGCTTTTTGTGTACTTATGTGCTTTTTGTGTACTTGCGGACAGCCGGCAAAATCTCGGTCGACAGCAGTTCCAAGTTGCGCTCTAGCCGGCTCATCGGCACGCCGCCAAAGTCCATTTGGGCGATATAGCGCTGAT
>JASKZU010000309.1 GCA_030147455.1 Planococcus sp. (in: firmicutes)
GGCTATCCGATTTGGTTTGCGCTCGGGTTGACCTTTATTGTCGGATTTGCATCCGGCTTGTTCGGCATCGGCGGCGGTGCTATTTTGGTGCCGGCGATGATTTTATTATTTTTGTTCCCGCCTCATGTAGCGGTCGGTACATCGATGCTCATGGTATTTTTGTCCGCTATCGTCAATTCAGCAACCCATATTTCACTGGGCAACGTGCCATGGATTTATACGCTTCCGGTCGTCTCTGCTGCCTATTTAGGGGCGAAAATTGGGGCAAGGCTCAATCAAAGCATTCAATCCGACACACTGGTTATGCTGTTGCGTGTGGCCTTGCTAATTTTCGGGCTTCGCTCGATTTACGAAGGAATTTTCAGTTGATAAGAGGTGTTTAACATGAGCGAAACCATCCATATCTACCATACGAACGATTTGCACAGCCACTTTTCTCATTGGCCGCGCATTCAGGCTTTGCTCGCAGAGCGCCGGCGCTGGCACGAACAGGAAGGCGATGCTTGCCTCATCGTGGACATCGGCGATCATGCTGACCGCTCACATCCTTTTACAGAAGGGACGGCAGGCAAGGGCAACGTGCAATTGCTGAACGAAGCAGGCTACGACGCTGTAACAATTGGCAACAATGAAGGCATCACGCTGTCGAAAGCGGAGCTGGACGAATTGTATACGCAAGCCGATTTTTCGGTAGTCGTAGCCAATTTGCTCGACATGGAAGGAAATCAGCCGAAATGGGCAGAACCTAGTCTCGTAATCGAAACAAAGCAAGGCACAAAAATCGGTGTTGTGGCAGCTACAGCAGAATTTACTCCGTTTTATGACCGCCTCGGCTGGTCCGTTACAAATGGCCGGGAAGCGATTGGCCGGGAAGCCCGGAAAATACGTGAATCGGTCGATTTTATCGTCTGTTTGTCGCATCTAGGCATCAAAGAAGACGAACTGCTGGCTGTTGAATATCCGGAGCTGGATTTGATCTTGGGAGCGCATACGCACCATTTGTTTCATCAGGGAAAGGATATAGCAGGCACATTGCTCGGCGCCGCAGGAAAATTCGGCTATTATATCGGACATGTCCAAATCGACAAAGCATCCGGTAAAATGACGGCGGAAGTGATTGAAACAGATCAATTGCCGGAAGTCAACGGCGGCTTTAACGAGCAGTTGGTCGATATCGGAAAACAGCAATTGTCGGAAACGGTTTTTTATAACGAGCAGCCGTTGAAAGCGGAATGGTTCAAATCTTCCACGATGGCTGATTTGTTCGGAGATGCACTGACTGATTTTGCATCCGCTGATTGCAGCTTGTTCAACGCAGGGATTTTTATGGAGGATATGCCTGCCGGTGAAATGACGCGCTATGATTTTCACCGGATGCTGCCGCATCCAATCAACCCGTGTGTGATCGAACTGAGCGGGGCGGAACTAAAGGAAATTTATCTGCAATCGTTAAATGAAGACTGGCCGCAGCTTGAACTGAAAGGCATGGGATTTCGGGGAGCTGTTTTCGGCAGAATGATCCACAGCGGGATGACGCTTCATGACCATCAACTGTTTATCAACGGAAAACCGGCGGAAAGCGACCGGCTGTACCGGCTCGCTACACTTGATTTATTTACGTTCGGCTATTTTTTCCCGGCGCTGAAGCGCGCCCAGAAAACTTACTTTATGCCGGAGTTCCTGCGGGATGTGTTCAGCGATTATTTCCGGCTGAAGACGGTCAAATAGCAGGAATATTCACAATGGATTGTCAGTTGATATAACGCTTGGTTTGCGATATGATTTGAATGAATTTAATATCGATGGGTAGAGGCTGCAGCCTTCATAAGTAAAATGTGCGAGTGTGACCGCATGGACCGCATTTAAAAGGGAAAGCTGCCGAAATCTCCGTTTCCGGGTCGGGAAGCGGCGGTTGGGGGCATTCCAAACAGGAATGTCACTGTCATATGCATAGCTGCATATGGAGAGCTACAGGGTTGTTTGATGTTTCAGCATACAGACGAATTGTAGAAAGCCGGGTTATCCATTGGATATCCCGGCTTATTTGTGTAGAGGCCGCCCATCAAAAAACAGGAGGGAACTTGGTTATGGAAAACACGATTTTTTCAGTATTGCCGCCGATTATTGCCATTGCAATGGTATTGCTGACAAGGCGCGTACTGTTGTCGCTCGGCATTGGTATTGCTTCGGCAGCGCTTATTCTTACTTCTTTTGCGCCGCTCGAGGCATTACAGCAGCTGGTGACGTCATTTGCAGTTATTTTTTGGGACGGGGGCTTTAACGCTTATAACGTTTTCATCATCTTGTTTTTATTGCTTCTTGGAGTGGTCACGGCATTTGTCAGCTTGTCTGGAGGCAGTTTGGCATTTGCGGACTGGGCTTCAAGCCGCGTGAAAACACGGCGCGGAGCAAAGCTCGTCACCGTTTTTCTCGGCATCTTGATTTTTATCGACGATTATTTCAACGCGCTGGCTGTAGGGCAGGTAGCACGCCCGATCACTGACCGCTATAAAGTTTCGCGTGCTAAACTGGCATACTTTATCGATTCGACAGCTGCACCGATTTGTGTTGTTTCGCCCGTATCAAGCTGGGGGGCAGCGATCATCGGCATCATCGGGACGATTCTTGCCGGGCAGACATTCCTGGAGTATTCGGCACTTGAAGCCTTCCTATGGATGGCGCCAATGAACTTCTATGTGATCGCGGCTCTGGCAATTGTCTTCTTCGTGGCTATCCGTGATGTTGATTTCGGCGAAATGAAAAAGCACGAACGCCTGGCGATCACTGAAGGCCAGCTGTTTGATCCGAACAAATCGATTCCTGGAGAAATGAAAGAAGAATTCCCAAGCCATTCACACGGGCGTGTACGGGATCTTATCCTGCCGATTCTGCTGTTGATTGTCGGTACAGTATCGGCAATGATTTGGACTGGCTATGTGAATGCTGAAAGAGTATTTGATATTTGGCTTATTTTTGAAAACACGGACGTTCCGCAGTCATTGATCGTTGGGGGTATCGCCGGTGCATTGACGGCAGTTGTATTGTACGCTATGCAAATCAAGCGCAATGAAACGGCCAATGTACGCTGGATCATTAAAGGCATCTGGGCTGGTATTAAATCGATGTCCGGTGCGGTCTTTATCTTGATCTTTGCATGGTCGCTGACTTATTTGATCGATGCACTTGAAACAGGTGCATTCCTTGCGGAAGTAGTGGCACAAAACAATGTACCGACAAGCGTGCTTCCTGTATTGCTGTTTGCGCTTGCGGGCGTCATGGCGTTCTCGACAGGTACATCATGGGGATCTTTCGGGATCTTGCTGCCGATTGCCGGAACGATCATGATTCAGGCAGAACCAGAGCTGCTGCTTGTGTCGCTTTCTGCTGTGTTGGCAGGGGCGGTGTTCGGAGACCACTGTTCACCGATTTCAGATACAACGATTTTGTCGTCGACTGGTGCCGGAAGCAATCACATGGACCACGTCGTAACACAACTTCCATACGCATTGACAGCGGCAGCCATTGCGTCTGTCGGGTATATTGTCATAGGCTTTACCGGGTCATTGCCACTGGCATTAGGAGCGATCGCTATTATCTTGGCAATACTATTCATTTTATGGTCAAAACGCACAACGTTACTCGAAAAACATGGCCAAAACTAAATTCTGAAAGGCGGAGATGCTTAATCTCCGCCTTTTTACTATTAAAGTAATAGTTTTTTTAATTATTACAGAAATTATCTTTACTTTAAACTAGGTGCTCGCTATACTGAATTTAGATTCCAAAATAATCTGAATATAAACAAACTTCCTATTTTTCTGTTAAAAAATTGGAAGTGACCACACAAAGGGGGAAGAGAAATGGAACGTTCTACATGGGGAACGAGAGCCGGATTTATTATGGCGGCTGTCGGTTCCGCAATTGGGTTGGGGAATATTTGGCGATTCCCGTATGTAGCATATGAAAATGGTGGGGGCGCGTTTTTCATTCCGTATTTGTTCGCTCTTTTAACTGCCGGGATTCCGATTCTGATCTTGGAATTCACGATTGGCCATCGTTACAGAGGGTCCGCACCGCTATCATTCTTCCGCATGAGCGGCAAAAAAGCTGAATGGCTTGGCTGGTGGGCGATGTTCGTCTCGTTCGTCATATCCGTGTATTATGCGGTCATCATCGCCTGGGCTATCCGCTACACGATGTTCTCGTTCGACTTGTCATGGGGAACGGACACAGAAGGATTCTTGTTCAATGATTTCCTGAAATTGACTGCAGAACCTGCTGTATCGCCCGGTGAGACGGGCGGGATTGTCTGGGGGATTTTGATTCCGCTTGCTGTTGTATGGGCAATCACGCTCGGTATTTTGCTTGCTGGAGTCAAACGCGGCATTGAAATGGCCAACCGCATCTTTATCCCGACGCTTGTAGTCATTTTCCTGATTATCGTCATTCGGGCGGTAACGTTGGACGGTGCAATGCTCGGACTGGATGCATTCTTCAAACCGAATTTCGACGCCATCATGGATCCATCCGTTTGGGTCGCCGCGTATGGGCATATCTTCTTTAGTTTATCGGTCGCCTTTGCGATCATGATTACGTATTCGAGTTACCTTCCGAAAAAGTCGGACATTACAAACAACGCCTTTATTACTGGTTTTGCCAACTCAAGCTTTGAGCTGCTGGCAGGTATCGGGGTATTCGCAGTGCTTGGCTTTATGGCGACACAATCGGGTGTCGCTGTATCGGAAGTTGCTACAGCAGGGGTCGGATTGGCATTTGTCGTCTTCCCGGCGATTATCAATGAATTCCCTGGATTCAACGGGCTATTCGGCTTCCTATTCTTCCTGTCACTGACGCTTGCAGGGCTTACATCCCTCATGTCGATCACAGAAACATATGTGGCAGGATTCAGTGAGAAGTTCGGCATTTCACGCCGTAAATCGATTGCATTCGGTGGTGGGCTTGCTGCATTGATTTCGATTCTTTTCGCAACACAGGGCGGCTTGTACTTCCTGGATCTTGCTGATTATTACATCAACCAGTTTGGTGTTGCAGCTGTCGGCCTGGTCGAAGTTGTCATGGTCGTTTGGATCCTGCGTAAAGCAGGCGCGCTTCAAGACCACGCCAACGCCATTTCGGATATCCGCCTTGGCGGCTGGTGGAAATTCAGCCTTGGAGTCATCACGCCGATCGTTCTCGGCTATATGATGTTCGGTTTATTGAAAATCAACATTCTTCAGCAATTTGATAACGATACAGGCAACTACGAAGGCTACTCTAATGCATTCACATTGTTCGGTGGTGTAGCAGTGGCAGCCGGGGCGCTCTTGTTCGGCGTCTTGTTCTCACTCGGAAAATGGCATAAAGATCACGCTGAATACGATGAGCATGAAGAGCATCGTGTCGAAGACGAAAAATAAGGGGGAATCCACATGTCAGTAAGTGCGATTGTAGTCATGATTATCGGCATACTCATTCTCTGGGGAGGCTTGGCAGCCAGCATCTTCAATGCTGTGCGTTCAAGCAAAGCAAACAAAGCGCAAAATCACGGATAATGATAAAAATCCCCGGCTGCCGGTGCAGCCGGGGATTTTTATTAAACACACGTTGATAGGACCGCCGCTTGTTCGGACCGTCGGTGTGTGATACATTTGAAAGAGAAATGATTCATAGTCCTGCAGGCACAAAGCCGAAGCGATCGGCGTTTTCGGTGCTGAAATTATGATGAGGTATGGATGGTGAGAGAATTGATTACAATCGAGAAATGGAATTACGAAGTGGTGACTGACTACCGCGAGGCGTTTCAAGAAGAGGCGCTGCAAAACAGGTACAGTGACATCCTATCCAAATACGACTATATTCTGGGCGATTGGGGCTATGGCCAGCTTCGCTTAAAAGGATTTTTTGAAGACAGCAACAGCAAAGCGAGCTACGATACAAAAGTGAGCACGCTGCAGGACTACTTATATGAATACTGCAATTTTGGCTGTGCCTATTTTGTGTTGAAAAAAGCTGGAAAAGCACCTGAGCCAGCACCTGAGCCAGAACAACAGGCTATACCTGAAACCCCTGAAGCAGAGTAATCTGCCGGGGGTTTTTTCATGTATATGATATGATGAAGAAGAGAAAACATCCAGAAAACCCAAAATTGGAGGAACCCGTTATGTACTTTATCGACCGCACAAAAATCAAACATACCATCACTTATATGGACACATTATTGGATTTGTATGCAGCTACGCCGACTTGGGATTCATTAAAAGATCGGCTGGCGCTCGAACGGTTATCACTCGGCATGATTGAAGCGATTATCGATGTCGGCAACTCGATGATCGATGGATTTATTATGAGAGACCCCGGCAGTTATGAAGATATCGTGGACATTCTGGTGGATGAGAAAGTCATTAGCATTGAAATGGACAAGCCGCTGAAAGCTGTGGTGGGTCTGCGAAAAATGCTCGTGCGTGAATTTGCGGCTGTCGACCATCAAGAGATTACAGAACTGTTGGATGCCCACTTGGAAGAGCTCAAGCAATTCGGCCCTAAAGTGGCCTATTATCTTGAATATGAATTGGGGCCGGTTTCTGCATTTATTCCGGAAAAGCAAAATGACTAAAATAAAACGCTACGAAGCGTATTGCCTGGATCTTGACGGAACGGTCTACCGCGGGACAGAGCCGGTCGAAAAAGCAGCCGGATTTGTTGCACAGTTGCAAAGTAAAGGAATCGAGCCTTTCTACATTACCAACAATGCATCGATGACGGTTGGCCAGTTGCAGAAGAAACTTCAAAAAGCGGGTGTAGAAGCAGAGGCATCGCGCATCATGTCGTCCGCTGTAGCTTCCGCTAAATACATCAAGCGGTGGTATCCGGGAAAATCTGTTTTTCTGGTCGGTTCTGAAGGCTTGGCCGAGTCGCTCGAAAACGAAGTCATCAAGCAAACGCAAGAGCAGGCGGATATTGTCCTAATGGGCCTAGATCCACAAATTACTTACGATAAATTGGCGCAAGCCTGCCTGCAAGTGCAGCGAGGTGCAGTGCTGCTCGCCAGCAACCAGGATTTGGCTTTTCCGACCGAGCAGGGATTTTTCCCGGGAAACGGCGCTTTTGCTAATTTAGTTGCGCAGGCGACAGGAGTGGATCCGGTATTTATCGGCAAGCCGGAAATTCATATGCTAGAAGCCATTCAGCATGAGCATGGGTTCCGCAAAGAAAACATGGTGATGATCGGCGATAATTACGATACCGATATTCAGGCGGGCATCCGTTTCGGCATCGATACAGTCCACGTCAACACGGGCATCAGTTCAATGGAAGCTGTCATGGAGAAAGACCAGCCGCCTACTTTTATGCTTGAAAATCTGGGGTTTTGGGAACATTAAAAAAAAGCCGTCCAATGGGCGGCTTAAAACAGTGGATTTTCCTCGATAAACTCGTATACTTTTTTAGTCAGTTCTTCAGGAGTTTCCGCTTCTACAATCTCGCCATTGACGAGCGCAAAAAGCGATTCGGCGCATTGGCTGCAATAGCTCAAGCAACCATATTCGAGCACGTCCAAATTCGGGTCTTGTTCTAATTTCGCGAAGGTTTCTTCCGATCCGTTGGCCAAGTTGCTCATGCAAAACTCAATAATCGGGTTCATTTCCGTTCACCTCACTACTAGAAAATCCTAACTTGTTTTGGGGCAATCGTCAATTAATTGAATTTGCCTCAAAATGATTGTGAAAGTTATCACAATCAGCTATACTCATATGTGGAATCACGAGCAGAATGACGGGCTAAAGGAGAATTCTATGAAAAAGTTAGTCTTACTTGGAGGAGGCTACGGCAACATGCGCGTTTTGCTGCGCTTATTGCCGAACAACTTCCCACAGGACATGGAAATCACATTAATCGACCGCACTCCTTTTCACAGCATGAAGACGGAGTTTTACGCACTGGCAGCAGGAACAGAATCCGACCACGAAGTACGCGTGGCGTTTCCAGAGCATGAGCGGCTGAAAATGGTACACGGAGAAATTAGTGAAATTGCGCTGGAGGAAAAATGCGTCTTGCTGGAAGACGGCCAGCGCATCGAGTATGACGATTTGGTCATCGGTCTTGGCTGCATTGATAAATACCACGGTGTACCGGGAGCCGAAGAATTTACGTACAGCATCCAGACAATCGGCAACTCCCGAAAAACTTACGAAGCGCTTCTTGGATTGAAATCTGGAGCGACTGTTGGGGTAGTAGGCGCTGGGCTTAGCGGCATCGAACTGGCGAGTGAACTGCGGGAAAGCCGGAAAGACTTGCAGATCAAGCTGTTTGACCGCAGCCCAAGAATCTTGCGAGATTTCCCCGAACGCCTCAGCAATTTCGTCAAAAAATGGTTCGACAACAACAACGTGGAAGTGGTATCAAGCTCGAACATCACGAAAGTAGAGCCGAACCTGCTCCACAACCATGAAGAAACCATTCCGGTTGATGCAGTTGTTTGGACAGCGGGGATCCAGCCGGTCAAACCGGTGCGCGATTTGGACGTGGCATGCGACAGCAGCGGCCGTGTAGTCATCAACCAGTACCACCAATTGCCGGATGATGAGCACGTTTATGTAGTCGGCGATTGTGCGGCATTGCCGATGGCGCCTTCTGCCCAG
>JASKZU010000137.1 GCA_030147455.1 Planococcus sp. (in: firmicutes)
GTCATGCTGCCGCTGATTGTCGCGCCGATTGCCGTCTTTTTCTTCAGGCAATATGCACTCGGGCTGCCGAAAGAATTGATGGACGCTGCCCGAATAGACGGAACGACGGAATACGGGATTTTCTTTAAGATCATGATGCCGCTGATGCTTCCTTCGTTTGCGGCCATGGCCATCCTGCAAGGCCTCAACAGCTGGAACAACTTCCTCTGGCCGTTGCTCGTTTTACGCTCAGACAGCATGTTCACGCTGCCGGTTGGATTGGCCACGCTACTCACGCCTTATGGCAACAACTACGATGTATTGATTGCAGGATCGGTTATGACCATTATTCCGATCGTCATTTTGTTCATCTATTTCCAGCGCTTCTTTATTTCCGGACTGGCAGTCGGGGGCGTCAAAGGATAATAGAAAATATGCAACCTGATGGAGAGTGACCTCATGAACGCTAAAGAAACAGTCAATGTTAAACAACCTGTCAACGCTAAAGGAATTGTCACTTCACTGGATCTGATTCTTCAATGGATCACCAAGTTCTTCGTGTTGAACTTTTTCTGGTTTGTTTATTCACTTCGCGGCGCTGTGGTGCTTGGGGTATTCCCGGCCACAGCAGCAGCGCTGAGGATAATGAAGAACTGGCAGAATGGCGAGCACGATCTGCCTACCAGAAAAATGTTCAAGCAGTACTATAAAGAAGATTTTAAAGACGCCAATAAAATGGGGTGGGTGTTGTTTGCGGCGGGTGCGGTTTTGTACTTGAATTACACCCTCATCGCCGGCTCTGCTGAAGAAGTATGGGTCGGAACGATTTTTGGTTTCTACTTTCTTACTTTTTTGTACTTGATCATTGCAGCTTGGGCTTTTCCTTTATTGATTCAATTCGATAACCATTGGCTCAAGCACTTGAAGAGCGCATTGATCATCGGGCTGGTTAAAATCCATTACACGGTTGCCATTTACGCAGTGACGTTTTCTGTCGTTTACATGACCCTCACTTATCCCGGGCTCATTCCCTTTTTCTCGATCAGTTTATTTATTTGCATGTGGTACTGGATATCGCTTCAAGTGTTCAAAAACTTGAAAGCTCAAGCTTAAAAGTTAGAGAAGACTTGTTTTCACCAGAAAAAGAACAGCTAAACTTACTAAATAGGAGAGATTGTATATGCTGAAAATTGATGATCCCGTCTTAACCACCCGGTTAGGAAGCAGGCCGGACTTGCCGGACAACATCTCCGTTGAATTTGAAAATGGGGAGCAGGCATCCATACCAGTGAAATGGGAAGAAGATGCAGAAAACCGCTACGACAAACCAGGCCAATTCGAAGTGTATGGACAATTGCAGCTGGCGGAATATCCCAATCCGTTGATTGAGCAACGAGCCGATCCGTATATCTTCAAACATACAGATGGCTATTATTATTTCACCGGGTCTTATCCTGAATATGACCGCATCGTGCTAAGAAGGGCGAAAACAATCACGGGCCTGGCGGAAGCGGAAGAAACGGTCATCTGGAGAAAACGCGACAAAGGCATCATGTCATTGCATATCTGGGCGCCGGAAATCCATTTTATCGATGGGAAATGGTATATCCATTATGCTGCCGGAGACATCGATGATATATGGGCAATCAGGCCTTACGTGTTGGAATGTGAAGCGGAAAATCCGTTGGAAGGCGAATGGGAAGAAAAAGGCCAAATCAACACCGACTTTCAAAGCTTTTCGCTGGATGCGACCACTTTTTCACACAATGGCAAACGCTATCTGGTGTGGGCGCAAAAAGTCGAGGAAGAGACGATTTCCAATTTGTATATTGCCGAAATGAGCAACCCGTGGACGATCAAAGGACAGCAGGTCCTCTTGTCTAAGCCAGAATTCGAGTGGGAACAGCATGGCTTTTTCGTCAATGAAGGCGCGGCGATGATTGCGCGAAACGGCAAAGTCTTTATCTCCTATTCCGGAAGTGCGACAGACGACCGGTATGTCATGGGACTGCTGACGGCTGATGCCGATAGTGATTTGCTGGATCCAGAATCGTGGACAAAAACGGACGGGCCGGTATTCGTATCCAACGATCAAACAAGTGAGTACGGGCCTGGCCACAACAGCTTTACTGTAGCCGAGGACGGTGTAACGGATCTGCTCGTCTATCATGCCCGCCCTTACAAAGAAGTTGAAGGAAATCCGTTATATGACCATAACCGCCATGCCCGCATCCAGCAGCTGCTGTGGAGCAAAGAAGGAACGCCAGTTTTCGGTGTCCCGGGACAGGCAGAGCTGTTGCGCAATCGAAAAGTGGTCGCTTCGGTAACCGTTGAATAATCGGATGGCCAATGAAAAGGACGGGATTTGATGACTCGCAAAATGGAAGCGTCCGTACTGCGTTCGCTCGGTGAATTTCAAACTGAATTGGTTGATATCCCTTTGATCGATGAAGATGAAGTGTTGATAAAAGTAAAATATTGCGGGATTTGCGGATCGGATGTTCCGCGGGCGATGTCGAGCGGCGCCAGAAAATATCCGCTTATCCTGGGCCATGAATTTGCTGGTGTTGTTGCAGAAATAGGGAAAAACGTGGATCACGTGAACGTCGGCGATCGCGTTGTAGTGGCGCCGCTCATTCCATGTCTTAAATGTGAATTCTGCTTATCGAGCAATTACGGCCTCTGCGATCATTACAACATTATCGGCACTGGCAGCAACGGAGCCTTTGCTGAATACGCAAAAGCGCCTAAAAATCATGTGCTGCCAATCGATGACCGCATCGACTTTGAAACAGCGGCCGGAATAGAACCCGCGACCATTGCTTATCACGCTGTCCAAAAAGCTGCTATCCAACCGGGTGAAACAATTGTCGTCATGGGATGCGGCCCGATCGGCCAGCTGACCATCCAATGGGCAAGAATTTTTGGGGCAGCCACGATTATCGCGGTCGATATATTCGATGAAAAGCTTGCTTTGGCAAAAGAGTTTGGAGCGACTGCCACGTTTAACGCAAAAGCCTGCAACCCTGTGGACGAGATCATGAATGCTACAGGCTACGGCGCAGATGTGGTCATCGAAACGGCAGGCAGTTCCATCACGCAGCAGCAGTCGATTTTATCGGCAAAGAAAAAAGGCCGCGTTATCCTGCTCGGCATTACGCATATCGG
>JASKZU010000008.1 GCA_030147455.1 Planococcus sp. (in: firmicutes)
AAAACTAATTAGTTTACATAATTAAGTTATTATAAACTAAAAATTTCATTGCCCGAATGGATGGATAATGCTATCTTTTAAAAAGTGCGAAAAACGGCGATAAGGAACTCGTTTGACTAGACGCCGCTCGAACTGTTTTACTGCACTTGTTATTCAAGTGTTTGTCGAAGGGGGACAATTCATATGAACGATATCGAATGGGGATTATTGTTCGATCCGGCGCTCGCGATCGAATCTTTGCCCTATGTACTCGAAGGCATTTGGTATACATTATTGATTTCAATGGGCAGCATGCTCGGAGGGCTCGTTATCGGCTTTTTCCTGGCGCTTGCCCGGACATCCAAGCAGCCGCTGCTTCACTTGCCGGCACGCTTGTATATTTCATTTATGCGCGGCGTACCGATTCTCGTCATCTTGTTCTTGCTCTATTTCGCTTTGCCGGTAATTGGCATCGAATTCACTGCTTTGCAGGCTGCCCTGATTGGTTTTACTATCAACAGTGCAGCCTATATCGCAGAAGTATTCCGTTCAGCACTCGCTTCTGTCGACAAAGGGCAATGGGAATCATCCACAGCGCTCGGCCTCACCTATTGGCAAACGATGCGGCGCATCATCTTGCCTCAATCCGTGCGCATTGCTGTGCCGCCGCTGTCGAACGTTTACCTGGATTTGATCAAGGCGTCTTCGCTGGCAGCCATGATCACCGTCCCGGAGATTTTCCAAAAAGCGCGGATTGTCGGTGCCCGCGAATATGACTTATTGACGCTGCTAATTTTAGTCGCACTCATTTACTGGGCAATCTGCTCGGTAATGACAGTGTTCCAAAATTATTTAGAAAAGCGCTATGCTGATTATTTATGACAAACAAACCCCCATGCCGAAGTTTTCCGGCATGGGGGTTTTATCAATCAAATGCGTCTTCGTCCATAAAGACAATTTCCCACAGGTGATGATCCAAATCATAAAAGCTCCGGGAGTACATAAAGCTTTCTTCCATGGGATCGTTAGCTTTTCCTCCACCAGCTGCCATCGCTTTATCTACCCACTCGTCGACTTCATTCCTGCTTTGGGCAGATAATGCCGTAATTACCTCAGAGCTCTTGGATAGATCCGCAATGTCTTTGTGCGAAAAGCTTTTAAAAAAATCCTCGGTCAGCAGCATCGCATAAATGTTTGGCCCAATGACCATACAAGCACCATTATTGTCTGTCATTCGTTCATCAAAACCAAATCCAATTTCACCAAAGAATTTTTTCGATTTTTCCAAATCACGGACAGGCAAATTGACAAAAATCTGGTTTGACTGAATGGACATGCTTGTCGCTTCCCTTCTTTTTTCGATTGATTGCCATTGAATTATTCGTCAGCGGCAATGATTCTCCTGCTCATCGGCCATTTTTTTTTGCGGCCTCTTTCATAGAAAGCGGCCATTTCTGCATCCGGCACAAAAGCCCCTCCGGTCAGCCAGACGATATGTGATGCGTTTTCTGTTTGGATACCCGCTTGTTCGGCAAAATTAGCCAGGCTTAGCATAAATGGCACAGCAAATCCGGCAGCAGCAGATGGCTCGATTTTCAAGCCTTCGCTATCTTTCAGCAAAGCGAGCAGCGGAAACAGTTCATCGTCTTCAATGGTCGCGACCCCTGTAATAAGCTGTTCAGAGCTTGCCGACGCAAAACTCGATGGCCGTCCGACAGCCAATCCGTCTGCTTCCGTTAAATTGTCGATGCCGATGTCCTGGACGCAGATACTGCTTTTCAAGCCCGTCATAAGACCGAGCAGCACCGCAGGCGAATGGGTCGGTTCGACAAACACCGGATACACGTGGTCCCCAAACACATGTCGCAGTCCGAACGCAATCCCGCCGGGCGCACCACCTACACCGCAGGGCAAATAAACAAACAATGGATGCTCCTGATCGACGGAGATTTTCTGCTGCTGCAATTGGCTCTTTAACCGCAGCGCCGCAACGCTGTAGCCTAAGAACAACTCACGTGATTTTTCATCATCCACAAAATATCCGTTCGGCTGCGCAAGCGTTTCTTTTCTGCCTGTCGCTATTGCTTCACCAAAATCGCCGTCAGATTCGATGACGGTCACCCCTTTATTTCTTAGCAGTTCCTTCTTCCACGATTTTGCGTCTGCTGACATGAAAACCGTTACTTGAAAACCAAGTTCGGCACTGATAATTCCGATGCTTAGCCCAAGATTTCCGGTCGACCCGACACCAATCATATAGTTTTTGAAAAATTTCTTTGCCTCGTCTGTCGCAAACCACTCATAAGAATCGGTCTTGCTGATAAAGCCGGCATCGAGTGCGAGCATTTCTGCATGGCGGAGCACTTCAAACAATCCACCGCGCGCTTTTACCGACCCTGCAACCGGCAATTCATTGTCGCATTTCACGTAAAGTCTCCCGTCTATCGGTTGCTGGAAATGTGCTTGCAATTGTTCTTGCATGCGAAAAGCCGGACGCAGTTCCGATTCGATCATTCCGCCGGCTTCTGCGGTTTCCGGAAAAGCTTTTGCAATATACGGGGCAAAACGCTGCCATGTTTTTTCAGCTTCTTCTAAATCGCTTTTGCCTACCGGCAATCCGCTCACCTCCTGCATCAGCTTTCGCTTCGGGTTCAGCCATATGACCGGTTTTAAACCTATCAAGTTCGACAACATCGGATGCTCGGCGGACAGCCGGTCGAGTTGTTCTTTGGTCAGCTTCATTTTGCTTTCCCTCCTCATGTGTTTACACCATTTCTTGCCTTTCTTTGCATTATATCAAAGTTTTTCGATTGCTCTTCATCGGCGACAGCAAAAAGCTCTTGGCACAAATGTGCCAAGAGCTTTTAAAGCGTTCCTGCCTTTAGTTTTTCGTGCCATTCCCCGAGCATCGGCAAATCGCTTTGCGCGACGGCCCCGGTTTCTTCAGCCTGTTCGACAAGCGCTTGGAAGTCGGTCAATGTATGGAAAGTGAAGCCTGCTTCCTGGATCGCTTTTTCGGCTTGCGGCAATCCGTATGTAAAAATAGCGACGATGCCGACAACTCTAAAGCCTGCCTCCTCGAGCGCTTTTGCTGCCTGCAGGACAGAGCCGCCTTTTGAAATCAAGTCTTCCACCACGACGACTTTTTTTCCTTGTTCTATTTTTCCTTCGATCATATTCGTTTGGCCGTGCCCTTTTGGTTTAGAGCGGACATAAACCATCGGCAGCTCGAGCCGTTCGCTGACCCAAGCAGCATGCGGAATGCCGGCAGTGGCCGTTCCGGCGACAACTTGTGCCCCTGGATACTCAGTGCGTATAACTTCCGCCAATCCATCGGCAATCGCGCTGCGGACGGCTGGATAGGACATGGTCAGCCGGTTGTCGCAATAAATCGGAGACTCGACGCCTGAAGCCCATGTGAATGGGTTTTTTGGGCGCAATTCTACCGCTCCGATAGAAAGCAAATGCTGTGCAATTTCTTTTTTCATGAACGACCGCTCCATTCGTTGTTGATATATTCGTAGCTTTTTTTCGGATTTTCCGATTTGGTGATGGCGCGTCCAACAACAATATGTGTGGATCCTTGCGCCTGGGCATCTTTTGGTGTCGCAATGCGTTTTTGGTCATGCACTTCCGCTGATGAAGGTCGAATGCCGGGTGTTACCCGCAAAAACGACTCACCGCAAGCTTCGCCGATTGCCCGTGATTCGTGCACAGAACATACGACGCCGTCGAGGCCTGCCTCATTCGCCAGTTTCGCATAGTGCACGACAGATTCTTGAAGGGTCGCGGCAATCAATTGCTCGGTTTGCATTTGCTGCTCGTCGGTTGACGTGAGCTGTGTCACGGCAATCAGTTTCGTGCTGCTGTCCCCGAGCCCGCGTTTTGCGGCTTTCATCATCGCCACACCGCCTGCTGCATGAACATTAACCATGGCTACGTTCAGTTTTGCGATGCGCCGCATAGCCGATTCGACCGTATTCGGGATATCGTGCAATTTTAAATCGAGAAAAATCTCATGTCCTTGGCCGGTTAATATACGCACCAGCTCTGGACCTTCTGCATAAAACAATTCCATGCCGACTTTCAGCATCAACGGCTCTGTAAACTCGGCCAAAAATTCGTTAACTTCAGCTTGTGAAGGAAAATCAAGGGCAACAATTGGTTTGGTCGTCATAAACGGTGGCTCCTTCCAATTAAGTCTTGAACCGAATCGATGCCGAGTTCATGAAGCCGTTCCGGCAATTTATCGATCAGTTCCGGACAGACAAACGGATTGACGAAGTTGGCTGTACCGACTGCGACTGCACTGGCGCCCGCTGATAAAAAGTCGATGACGTCGTCAACTTCTGCAATGCCCCCCATGCCGATGATCGGAAGTTTTGTATGGCGGCTTACTTCATAAACCATGCGGAGCGCCACTGGCTTAATGGCAGGCCCTGACAAGCCGCCTGTAATGTTAGCAATCACCGGCCGGCCGGTTTTCGGATCCAGACGCATGCCGAGTAAGGTATTAATCATCGTAATGCCGTCTGCCCCACCTTGTTCTACTGCTTTGGCAAGCGCCACCACATCCGTAACGTTCGGCGACAATTTCACGTATACCGGAACATCCGATACTTCTTTGACCATGCGCGTCAGTTCTTTTGCCACTTCTGGATCCGTCCCGAACGTGATGCCGCCTTGTTTGACGTTCGGGCAGGAAATGTTTAATTCCAGTGCATGCACATTCGGCGCTTTTGAAATGGCCCGTGCGACTTCGACGTAATCTTCAGCAAGCGAGCCTGCTACATTCGCAATGATCGGCACATCGTACTGGTCGAGCCATGGCAATTCTTCGCCGACGACTTTTTCAAGGCCCGGGTTTTGAAGCCCGATGGCGTTCAGCATGCCGGATGATGTTTCGGCAACGCGCGGCGTCGGATTGCCGAGGCGCATTTCAGCGGTTGTCGCTTTGATCATAATCGAGCCGAGCTTGGACAAATCATAAAGCTGTGCATATTCTTTGCCGAAGCCAAAGCATCCGGAAGCAGGCATAATTGGGTTTTTCAGGTCAAGTCCAGGTAATTTCACACCTAAATCCATTAGGAAATCACCGTCCCTGCAGGGAATACCGGTCCGTCCGAACAAACCTTGATATAATCCGTTTCACTTTTTGTCGTACGGCACACACAGGCAAAGCAAGCCCCGATGCCGCAGCCCATTCGCTGTTCATAAGAAAGAAAGCCTTTTTTCTCGGGATAGGCCCACTGCACCGCTTCAAGCATAGGCGTCGGACCGCAGGAAAAGTACGTATCAAAATCGCTCGGCAGTGCGTTCAAAATATGCGTAACGAATCCTTCAGTTCCGTGGGAGCCGTCTACTGTCGCGATATGCGTATCGCCGAGGGCACGGAATTTTGCTTCGTAAAACACAGCAGCCTGGCTTTCAAACCCGAGGATATGGACCGTCTCCACACCTCTTGCATTTAATTGAAGCGCCAGTTCGTAAAGCGGCGGCACACCAATGCCCCCTCCGATCAAATAAGCTTTTTGGGTCGCTTCTTCGACCGGGAAGCCGTGGCCGAGCGGGCCGAGCACATCAAGCGTCTCGCCTGCCGACTTTTGGGCCAGCACATTCGTGCCGCGCCCTTCTGCACGGTAGATCATCGTAAAACGCAGCGCTTCTTTATCGATTTTCGCAACCGAAATCGGGCGGCGCAGCAGCGGTTCAAAGCTGTCGGCCACGCGGACATGGACAAACTGCCCCGGTTCATTCATTTCCTCTACGAGCGAACCGGTTACCGTCAATTCAAAAATATTCTTGGCTATTTCCTGCTGCGCAACAATCGTCATCCTTTGTTGTCGGATCATTAATTGGCCCCCATTTCTTCTGCCTGGAATGTCATCGATTCGATGACGCGCAGCATGGCTTCTGCTGTATCAAGCGATGTCAGGCACGGCACGCCGTTTTCAACCGATTCACGGCGTATGCGGAAGCCGTCCCGCTCGGGTTGCTTGCCTTTTGTCAATGTGTTGATGACCAGTTGTGCGTCGCCATTTTGAATCACATCGAGCAGTGTTCGGCCTTCCGCGCCGATTTTCCCGACTTCCGCGACGTTGATTCCCGCTTCTTCGAAAACTTGGGCAGTGCCGCCGGTCGCCATGATTTGATAGCCTATGTTCTTAAAACGTTTGGCCAGGCTGATGGCTTCGGCTTTGTCTTTATCCGCTACCGTCAGCAAAACGGTGCCGTGGTCTTTTACTTCCATGCCGGCAGCTGCAAGGCCTTTGTACAATGCTTTTTCAAGCGTTGAGTCTTTGCCCATGACTTCTCCGGTTGATTTCATTTCCGGGCCAAGCGTAATATCGACACGGCGCAGTTTCGCGAAGGAGAATACCGGCACTTTTACATAAACGCCTTTTCGAAGCGGTGCGAG
>JASKZU010000009.1 GCA_030147455.1 Planococcus sp. (in: firmicutes)
TGCGCCATTCGTCTATCCGTCCGGATTTGCCGAAACTGCTTTCCGGAATCGTTGAGCGCGAACTGAATGTATTTGATAAATTGATGATGACGACAGACGGCTCGACACCTGGCTTCCATAAAGACGGCGTTATGGACTTGTGCATTCAAATTGCATTGGATGCAGGAGTTCCAGCTATCGAAGCATATATGATGGCTTCCTATAACGTGGCGCGCTATTACAATATGACGAGCCTTCACGGCTTGATCGCGACAGGCCGCTACGCAAACCTTAACATTCTTGATGCCATCGACAATCCGGTTCCGAGCGGCGTTATTTCAAAAGGCGTCTGGCTCAAGCGCAACGGCAAAAAAGTAAGGTCCCTCAACGAAGTGGATTGGTCTGTGCTTCCGGATCTTGAACTTGATTTTGAATTGACAGATGATGATTTCCAGTTTTCGATGCCATTTGGCGTGGAAATGGTTAATGATGTCATCACCAAGCCATATTCGGTGAATGTCGATACGAACGTCGACCAGTTATCGAAAGATCATGAGGAAAGCTTTTTGATGCTAATCGACCGCAATGGCAAGTGGCGCGTCAATACATTGATCAAAGGTTTTGCTGCGGGAGTAGACGGTTTTGCTTCTTCTTACACAAACACAGGAGATATCGTTGTCATTGGCAAGAGCCGCAAAGATATGTGGAAAGCGTTTGAACAAGTCAAGCGCCAAAAGGGCGGAATCGTCCTGATGGAAGGCGGAGAACTAGTTTGTGAGCTGCCGCTGCCATATGGCGGCATCATGTCCGATTTGCCGATGCTTGAATTGATGGAGCAGGAAGCGGTGTTGAAAGATGCGCTTAAAGAGCGCGGCTATGGGCACGGAGATGCCATCTATACGTTGCTGTTTTTAATGGCGACTCATTTACCCTACATCCGCATCACTCAAAAAGGAATTTACGATGTTATGAACAAAACGATTCTGTTCCCGGCATTCATGAGGTAACTGCGGAGGCGACAGGAGCTTCAGAAAAGTTTGGCATAACTAGTTCGAGGACCGTTAAATCAGCTGGCAATTCGGAAACGTCAAACACTTCAACCAATTACAGCGTAAAAGTACTTTATGCTTCTCTACATTAAGGTGAAATGATAAACTGGAAAAGAACGCAGCTTGAGCAACCCAACCGGCAGCTCAAGCTCTACCGAATAGGAAATGCAATGAACGGTAAATACTGGACCCTTAAGCCAAGAGCAATGAAAGGACGTTGAATAGGCATGCAGGTTGATAAAATCCGAGGCCCCCAAACTGATCAATTGATCGAAGCGGTGCTGGCGCTGGAAGACAAAGAACAAGCATATCGGTTTTTCGATGATTTGTGCACAATCAGCGAAATCCAGTCTTTGTCGCAGCGATTTGAAGTAGCGCATATGCTGCGACTCAAGAAAACGTACGAAAAAATCAAGAACGAAACAGGGGCGAGTACAGCGACAATTTCACGCGTGCGGCGCTGCTTGAACTACGGCAACGATGCTTACGAGGAAATGCTCGATGTCCTGTATCCGGAAGAAAAAATTCCAGAAGCTTCAAAAGACTGACCAGCGCTTGCAGCTGGTCTTTTTTATGTCGAAATCATCCATTTGCCAATGGATAACAACAGAGTGTTGGCGCATCTTTTGTTATAATAAACAGATGAAACCTAAGTAAGGAGAATACATGTGGACTATCAAACGTGGCGCCACGTCTTTAAACTGGACCCGGCGAAAGAAATCTCAGATGAACATTTGGAACGAATTTGCGAATCCGGGACTGATGCCATCTTGATTGGCGGAAGTGATGATGTCACACTCGACAATGTCCTGGAGTTGATGGCCCGTGTGCGGCGCTATTCAGTCACGGTTGCACTCGAAGTATCGACCGTCGAATCGGTAACGCCCGGATTCGATTATTATTTTATTCCGAGTGTGCTGAACAGCAGCGACCCAAAATGGATCAAAGGGCTTCATCATGAAGCCATCCGTGAATACGGAGATATTATGGACTGGACAGAAATCGTAGCGGAAGGTTACTGCATCTTGAATCCGGAATGCAAAGCGGCAAAGCTGACCCGAGCAGACGCCGGCCTTTCGCAGGATGACGTCATTGCGTATGCGCGAATGGCCGAGCATTTTTTCCGTCTGCCCGTGTTCTATTTGGAATACAGCGGCACGTACGGAGATCCCGAGCTCGTTCGGCAAGTGCAGCAAACGTTGTCGGCGACGCAGCTATTTTACGGCGGAGGCATCGATTCAGCTGAGCGAGCCCGTGAAATGGCTGCGCTTTGCGATACTGTCGTCGTTGGAAATGTAATCTACACAGATTTAAAACAAGCGCTTGCAACCGTCAAGGCAGTTGCGGAAACGGCTGAGCAATCGTTATAATAGCAGGAACAAATGTTCGAGGTGGTGCACAATGGAATTAATTACGAAAAATCTGCTTAGGGGCATGAACCCTGAACAAGAAGAAGCAGTCAAAACAACAGAAGGGCCGCTATTGATCATGGCGGGTGCGGGGTCCGGGAAAACTAGGGTACTGACCCACCGTATTGCTTATTTGGTGCTGGAAAAACAAGTATATCCATCCAAGATTTTAGCGATTACCTTCACTAATAAAGCCGCACGGGAAATGCGCAGCCGAATCGATGGGCTTCTCGGCCACGGCACGGGCGACCGGATGTGGGTATCGACGTTCCACTCGATGTGCGTCCGTATTTTGCGGCGTGATATCGACCGCATGGGCTTTTCCAAATCGTTTTCCATTTTGGATACGACCGATCAATTGACAGTCATCAAAAACGTCTTGAAGCAGCAAAACCTGGATCCGAAAAAATACGAGCCGCGGACAATGCTGAATGCCATTTCGTCCGCCAAAAACGAATGCATCGACGCCGAAACATTTGCGGCAAATGCCAACCAGTTCAATCCGTACGAAAAAACGGTGGCGGATGTATTTACAGGCTATCAAAAGCGGCTGCAGAAAAACCAATCGCTCGATTTCGATGATTTGATCATGATGACGTTAAAATTGTTTGAAACCGTACCGGAAGTGCTGGAATTTTATCAGGACAAATTCCATTATATTCACGTGGACGAATACCAGGATACAAACAACGCACAATACCAGCTCGTGCAAATGCTTGCTAAAAAGTTCAAGAACATTTGCGTCGTTGGCGATTCCGACCAGTCGATTTACCGCTGGCGCGGTGCGGATATCACCAATATCCTGTCATTTGAAAAAGATTATCCTGATGCCAAAGTGATTATGCTTGAGCAAAACTACCGTTCGACCAAACGCATTTTGCAGGCAGCGAACGACGTGATTCAAAAAAATACAAGCCGCTATCCAAAAGAGCTGCGGACCGACAACGACGAGGGGCCGGCTATTACGCTTCACAAAGCGGGAGACGAACGCCAGGAAGCCCAATATGTTGTCCAGACGATCCAAAAGCTCATGCAGGAAGAAGGTTATAAAACATCTGATTTTGCGATTCTTTACCGCACCAATGCCCAGTCTCGTGTACTGGAGGAAATGTTTGTGAAATCCAATATGTCGTACACGATCGTCGGCGGTACAAAGTTCTATGACCGCAAGGAAATCAAGGACTTGCTGGCGTATTTGCGGCTGATTGCCAACAACGACGATGATTTGTCGCTTGCGCGCATCATCAATGAACCAAAGCGCGGCATCGGCGCCACATCATTCGAGAAAATGGCGCGTTTTGCCATCGAACAAGACCGGACAATTATGGATGCATTGCAAGAAGCAGATTTTATGGGTTTGACGGCCAAAACGGCCCAGACGGCACTGGAGTTCCGTGCGATGATTGCAGGTTTTACGGAAATGCAGGAATACTTGTCGGTCAATGAATTGGTGGAAGAAGTACTGAAGAAATCCGGCTACCGCCAAATGCTGCAAAACGATAAAACGATTGAAGGGGAAAGCCGCCTGGAAAACTTGGATGAATTCCTGACAGTGACGCAGGCGTTTGAAAAACAAAGCGATGATAAATCACTTGTGGCGTTTCTTACCGATTTGGCATTGATTTCAGATATTGATTCGGTGGACGATGAAGAAGAAACCGATGCGCCGATCATCCTGATGACGATGCACGCCGCAAAAGGCTTGGAGTTTCCGGTCGTTTTTATTATCGGCTTGGAAGAAAACGTTTTTCCACACTCTCGTTCAAATAACGACGACGAGGAACTGGAAGAAGAACGCCGCCTTGCCTATGTCGGAATCACCCGCGCTGAGCAGCGCCTGTATATGACGCATGCTTCATCGCGTACGCTGTTCGGCAAAAGCAATTTTAACCTGCCATCCCGTTTCCTCTCGGAAATTTCCGAGGAACTGACTGAGCAGACCATCGCCAATCGCCGTGCAGGCGCAGCAACCAGCTATAGTCAGGCACCAAAACGCAAAGCAGTCATCAAACCCGGCTATACGCAATCGGGCGGCGATAAGATGGGCTGGAAAACCGGAGACCGGGCAAGCCATAAGAAATGGGGCGTTGGGACAGTTGTCAACGTTAAAGGAGACGGCGAGCAAACAGAATTGGATATTGCATTTCCGAGCCCTGTCGGTATTAAGCGCCTGCTCGCAAAATTTGCCCCAATCGAAAAACAATGATCTGGAGGAACCCGAATGGATCGCATTAAAGCTGAAGAACGCGTCATAGAATTAAACGAACAGCTAGGAAATTACGGGCATGCTTATTATGTTTTGGACCAACCGCTTGTGCCGGATGCTGTATATGACCAGTTGCTCAACGAACTGGTTGAACTGGAAAACTTATATCCCGACCTTATTTTTCCGGACTCGGCTACGCAGCGCGTCGGCGGAACACCGCTGTCGAATTTTGAAAAAGTGCAGCATGAGCGGCCAATGCTCAGTTTGTCGAATGTATTCAACGAAGCTGATTTACGTGATTTCGACAAACGGGTCCGCAGCGGAGCAGGCGAGTCGATTGAATATGTCTGTGAGTTGAAGATCGACGGCCTCGCAGTTTCGTTGATCTACGAAAACGGCCAATTGGTGCGAGGAGCCACGCGCGGTGACGGCCGGATCGGTGAAGACATAACGGTCAACTTGCGGACGGTCCGTTCGATTCCGCTTAAGCTGAAAAGTGCAGTTTCGCTGGAAGTGCGCGGGGAAGTATTTATGCCGAAACATTCGTTCCATGCGCTTAACAAAGAGCGCGAAGAGCGCGGCGAAGAACTGTTCGCCAATCCGCGCAATGCAGCAGCCGGCTCTTTGCGTCAGCTTGACCCGAAAATTGCCGCCAAGCGCAATTTGGACGTCTTTATTTATGGCATCGGCGGCGACGGCGAAACATATGGCCTAAGTGAACACGACGAGTCACTTCGCTATTTATCGGATTTAGGCTTTAAAACGAATAATGAACGAAAAGTGTGCCGGAGCGTCGAAGAAGTGCTTGAATATATCGAGACATGGACAGACGAGCGCGGACGTTTAAGTTACGAAATCGATGGCATCGTTATCAAAGTCAACCGGTTTTTGCATCAGCAAGATCTTGGGTTTACAGCCAAAAGCCCGAAATGGGCAACGGCATACAAGTTTCCGGCTGAGGAAGTCATGACGACCGTCCGGAACATCGAACTGAGCGTCGGCAGAACCGGCGTCGTGACACCGACGGCGATTTTAGACCCGGTAGCGGTTGCCGGTACGACTGTCCAACGTGCATCCCTTCACAATGAAGACTTGATCCGCGAGCGCGATATCCGGATTGGCGATAAAGTGATCATCCGCAAAGCGGGCGATATCATTCCTGAAGTGGTGCGTGCTTTGACCGAACTGCGCAGCGGCAGTGAAGAGCCTTTTGAGATGCCGACGGAATGTCCGGCGTGCGAAAGCGAACTGGTGCGGATCGAAGGGGAAGTGGCGCTTCGCTGCGTCAACCCGAAATGCCCGGCGCAAATTGTTGAAGGCATGATTCATTTCGTCTCGCGGAATGCCATGAATATCGATGGATTGGGCGAGAAAGTCATTGAGCAGCTGTACCGCGAAGGGTTGATTCAAGACATCTCGGATTTATACGCATTAACCAAGGAACAGCTGCTCAACCTGGAGCGGATGGGAGATAAATCCGCCACTAACCTGATTTCAGCCATCGATGCTTCCAGAAGCAATTCAATGGAGCGATTGTTATTTGGGCTTGGCATCCGCCACGTCGGCGAACGCGGGGCACGAATCTTATCGGAACATTTTGGGTCCATGGACAGCTTGATGCAAGCAAATGCTGAACAATTAGTGGCGATCCACGAAATTGGCGACAAAATGGCCGATGCAGTCGTTACGTATTTTGAAAAGCAGGAAGTTGACGATTTGATGGAACGTTTGCGGGAGCGGGGCGTCAATTTAACTTATACAGGGACCAGAGTCCGTGTGGAAGCAGGCGAAAATGCGTTTGCAGGCAAAAAAATTGTCCTTACCGGCAAGCTCGAACAAATGACGCGCCAGGAAGCCGGAACGCGGATCGAAGCGCTCGGAGGCAAACTGTCGGGAAGCGTCAGCAAAAAAACCGACTTGCTTATTGCCGGCGAAGAAGCTGGGTCAAAACTCGACAAAGCGCAAGAACTCGGCATCGAAATTTGGAATGAAGAACGCTTGCTTATGGAATTGAACGAATAAGGAGATTAGTACATGAAACGCATATGGTGGATCCCAATCGGCGTTTTGCTGCTGACAGGATGTGTTCCTTCTGGCAACGACGAAGCGGAAGTGGTTAATACAGAAGAAGAAGTGGAAACAGCCATCATCCCAAGCATGCAGATTGATGAGCATTACTACCGGACGCTTTTGCCGTATAAGCAAAGTGCCACTCGCGGAAAAATCGTCAGCCGGCTGAACTCGCGCTACGACATTAAAGAAGCAGAGTATGGGTTGCTGCGTTTGTCGCAGCGGCAATTCTCACCCGATGATTATTTTTTTCAGGAAGGCCAAATGATTACCGACGAAGAAGCGACAAGCTGGCTTCGGCGGACAAGCGAAGACAATCCGAACGGCTTAAATCCGGCAGACAAGCGCTCGCAGGAACAGCAAGACAGCGGGGTACGTCCTGAACCTGAGTTTCTTGCGCATATTCTCGAGCAAAATTACATGGTCAAAACAGCAGAAGACAAGATTCGCCTTGGCGGCGTGTCAATCGGCTTGGCGATGAACACAGTTTATTATAGTACGGCGGATGGCATTTCTTATGAGGAACCAGTTCCCCGAGAAGAGATTGTGAGCGAAGGCAGACGAATGGCGGATGAAATCGTCAGCAGGCTGCGTGAAAAAGAAGGAATGGCGGATGTGCCGATTCTCGTGTCGCTATTTGCCCAAAACAGCCGAAATGCGATGACGCCGGGTACCTATTTTTCCTACGGGGCAGCCCCAAAAGGCGAATCCGAAGTATCCAACTGGAATGATATCAACGAGGCATATGTGGTTTTCCCGACGGCTGGGACGAACGAACAATATCGGGATATCGATACGGCGTTCCGCAATTTCAAGCAAGACGTGGAAGTTTATTTCTCCAATTTCACGAGCGTCATCGGAAAAGGCTTTTATGAAAACGACCAATTGCAGGAACTGAAAATCGAAGTGCCGATCCAGTTTTACGGTTCAGCCGAAGTAATTGGGTTTACGCAATATGTGACAGGCTTGGTTATGGAACATTTTCCTGACAACATTCAGCTTGAAGTGAGCATTGTGTCGACAAATGGACCAGAAGCGCTCATCTTAAGAAAAGCAGGAGAAGCAGATCCGGTCGTCCACATTTACGAATAAAATAAATGGGTTTTACGGGACAGCCGGCTGGCTGTCTCTATTCATTTTTTTAGAAAAATGGTATGATAGACCGTATGTTTATGGAATCCGGAGGTGTAGAAAATGGCGAAAATGACAAAAGAAGAAGTAATTGAAGTGGCGCACTTAGCGCGTTTGGCAATCACAGACGAGGAAGCGGTGCATTTTGCAGATCAATTAGAAGCAATCACCAATGCAATGGAATTGCTAAGTGAATTGGATACAGACGACGTAGAACCGACAACCCACGTCTTGCCGATGGTCAATGTCTTGCGTGCTGACAAAGCGAGTGCGGGATTGCCGCGTGAACTGGTATTGAAAAATGTAAAAGAGCACGAAGGCGGCCAAGTGCGGGTGCCGACGATTCTGGACTGAATGTGAGGAGGGAAAACAAATGAAGTTAGCTGACAAAACTGCAGCCGAGTTGCAGGAGTTACTACATAGCAAAGAATTGACGATTGCGGAACTGACGGAAAATACGTTCAGCCGCATCAAGGAATTGGATCCGAAAGTCGATGCGTTTTTGGCGTTGAATGAAGAACAAGCTACACAAACAGCGTCAGAAATGGACCAAACAGCGCTGGACGCCCGCGGCCCGCTGTACGGCTTGCCAATCGGCGTAAAAGACAATATTGTGACAGAAGGAATTGAAACGACAGCATCGAGCTTGATTTTGCGCGGATTCAATCCGATCTATAACGCGACTGTTGTGGAAAAGTTGCGCGAAGCGGGAATGGTAATTGTCGGGAAGTTGAACATGGACGAATTTGCCATGGGTTCATCCAACGAAAACTCCTATTATAAAAACACGAAAAACCCATGGAATCTTGAAACGGTGCCAGGCGGTTCATCAGGCGGTTCTGCAGCAGCAGTCGCAGCGGGCGAAGTGCCATTTTCACTGGGTTCGGATACAGGCGGATCGATTCGCCAGCCGGCCGCATTCTGCGGTGTTGTCGGCATGAAGCCGACTTACGGCCGCGTTTCCCGTTTCGGTTTGATTGCTTACGCGTCCTCACTGGACCAAATCGGGCCGATCACACGCACCGTCAAAGACAACGCGCTTCTTTTAAACGCGATTTCAGGCCATGACGAAAAAGATTCCACTTCTGCAGACGTGGAAGTGCCGGACTTCACGGCCGCTTTGACAGGCGATATTTCCGGCCTCCGCATCGGCGTGCCAAAAGAATATTTTGCTGAAGGTGTAAGCGAAGTCTCTAAAAAAGCCGTACAGGATGCACTTAAAGTGCTAGAGGAAAAAGGCGCGACATGGGAAGAAATTTCATTGCCGCACTCTAAATATGCGCTTTCCACTTACTATATCCTGGCTTCATCTGAAGCTTCTTCCAACTTGTCCCGCTTTGACGGCATCCGTTATGGCTACCGTACTGAAAAAGCAGGCAGCCTGCTTGAGTTCTACATGAATACGCGCTCTGAAGGATTCGGAGATGAAGTAAAACGCCGCATCATGCTCGGAACTTATGCGTTAAGCTCTGGCTATTACGACGCTTATTACAAAAAAGCGCAAAAAGTGCGTACATTGATCAAGCGGGATTTTGACCAGGCGTTCGAGCAATTCGACGTCATCATCGGGCCGACTACGCCGACTCCTGCCTTTAAAATCGGTGAGATCATCGATGATCCATTGACGATGTATGCAAACGATATTTTGACGATTCCAGTCAACTTGGCAGGCGTGCCAGCCATTTCCATTCCGTGTGGATTTGATGGGGATTTGCCGCTGGGCTTGCAAATCATCGGCAACTACTTTGACGAGGAAACGGTTTATCGCGTAGCAGATGTTTTTGAACAAGCGACCGATTTCCATAAAGCAACACCGCAAACATGGGAGGGAAGCACCCAATGAACTTTGAAACGATTATCGGGCTTGAAGTCCACGTTGAATTGAAAACCGACTCTAAAATGTTTTCGCCGTCACCGGTGCATTTTGGGGCTGAACCAAATACAAACACGAACGTGATCGACCTCGGCTATCCGGGTGTTCTTCCGGTCGTTAACAAAACCGCTGTGGATTGGGCGATGAGAGCGGCACTTGCACTCAACTGCGAGATTTCCCGCCATACAAAATTCGACCGCAAAAACTATTTTTACCCGGACAATCCGAAAGCCTATCAGATTTCACAGTTTGACGAGCCGATCGGTGAACACGGCTGGCTGGAAATCGAAGTAAACGGCGAAAAGAAACGCATCGGCATTACGCGCCTTCATATGGAAGAAGATGCAGGCAAGCTGACGCACACAGGAAATGGCCATTCGCTTGTCGACTTTAACCGCCAGGGCACACCGCTTATCGAAATTGTTTCAGAGCCGGACATCCGCACACCGGAAGAAGCCTACGCCTATTTGGAGAAAATCAAGTCGATCATCCAGTATACCGGCGTATCGGATGTGCGCATGGAAGAAGGGTCGCTTCGCTGCGACGCCAACATTTCGTTGCGCCCTTACGGCCAGGAGCAATTCGGCACAAAAACCGAATTGAAAAACTTGAACTCGTTCAACTTTGTCCGCAAAGGACTTGAGCACGAACAAATCCGCCAGGAACAAGTGCTGCTCTCCGGTGGGGTCATCGAGCAGGAAACACGCCGCTATGATGAATCAACCGGAAAAACATTGCTTATGCGCGTCAAAGAAGGCTCGGACGACTACCGCTATTTCCCGGAGCCGGACCTTGTCGACATCATCATTGACGATGCATGGCTCGAGCGCGTACGCGCAGAAATTCCGGAATTGCCGGATGCACGAAAAGCACGCTACGTATCTGAACTCGGCTTGTCTTCCTACGATGCCATGGTGCTGACGCTTCAAAAGCCGATCTCCGACTTTTTTGAAGCGACTGTTATTGCCGGCGCCGATGCAAAACTTGCTTCGAACTGGATCATGGGCGAAGTTTCCGCTTATTTGAATGCACAGCAAAAAGAGCTCGACGAAACGGCGCTGACGGCTGAAGGATTGGCCGGCATGATTCAATTAATCAGTGAAGGCACGATTTCTTCTAAAATCGCCAAGAAAGTATTCAAGGAATTGATCGAAAAAGGCGGCGACCCGAACAAAATTGTCAAAGCACAAGGTTTGGTCCAAATCTCGGACGAAAACGTCTTGCTTGAGTACGTGACGAATACGCTCGATGCCAATCCGCAATCGATTGAAGACTTTAAAAACGGCAAAGACCGTGCAATTGGCTTTTTGGTCGGACAAATCATGAAAGCAACAAAAGGACAGGCGAATCCGCCGCTTCTCAACAAAATTCTTCTCGAGGAAATCGGGAAGCGCTAAAATGGAAAGGATGGCCGACCGGGCCATCCTTTTTTTGTGGAGCTTTTGCTTAAAAGTTTGCCGCAAAGGGAAGAGAACAGTAAACTGGCTTGTAAGGAGATGGATAATATGACGACAGAACAACAATATTTCGACGGTGCGATATCGCTTGAAAAGTATATGGCGCAAATGGAATCCAATCAGGAAAAAACATATGCAATCTACGAAAAATTTGATTTGCCCGATGATCCGGAGTTGATCGAGCTGCTCAAACAGAAAAAGCCGAATATCCTTGCCATTACCGAAGACTGGTGCGGTGATGCGATGATGGTCAACCCAATCATAAGAAAGCTTACCGAAGCGGCCGGCGTAATGGTACACTGTGTTTACCGGGACGACAATCCGGAATTGATCGATCGTTATTTAACGAACGGCGGACGGTCCATCCCGAAGTATATTTTCCTTTCGCAAAACGGCGAAGTCCTCGGTACCTGGGGACCGCGTTCACCAAAGGTCCAGGAAATGGTCGAGGAGAAAAAGGCCAAGCTTCCTGAAAAAGAAGACCCGCAATATGAGTTGCATTGGAAAACTGTGATCGGCGAGATTTCCGACCGTTTCACAGCAGATTCACAGCTTTGGCAAGACACGTATGAAGACTTGCGGAAAAGCTTGCATGAAAGTTTAGCGTAGAACAGAACAATGGGACATATGGCTGCAGAAAACCCTGCCGGGAACTTTCTGCAGCTCTCGCATGTCCTGTTAGATAGAATGGTCCAGAAAGGCTGAATCTGATGAAACGAGCACGCATAATTTACAACCCGACATCCGGCAGGGAATTGTTCCGCCGCCACCTTCCGGAAGTGTTGGAAAAAATGGAGATCGCAGGCTATGAAACGTCCTGCCATGCAACAACATGTGAAGGCGATGCGATCAAGGCAGCAGAAGAAGCGGTAAA
>JASKZU010000044.1 GCA_030147455.1 Planococcus sp. (in: firmicutes)
GTGCCGGAAGGGGCCATTTCTTTCGCATATGCTTTTACAAAAGCCAGCTGCGCTCCTTTTACTGCAGAATACGCTGTTTCCATCGAAGCACCGGTTTCGCCCCAAATAGATGAAATAAACACGACATACGATTTTTCATGGCGCCGGAAGTAAGGAGAGATGAGTTTAACGACTTCTGCCGGACTTTGAACGTGGACCCGCCAAAGCGCATCTTGTTCGACAGCCGGTGTATCCTGAAGCAACCCGGTGAATGAATGGCCGCCCGCACAAATGATGCAGGAGCTGTCAAAAACGTGCCCGGCTATTTTCGCGGCACCGCCTGGCTGCGACAAATCAGCTTGTACCGCGGCAAATTCTTGATTGCTGTAAGTTCTCTGCAGATGGTCAATAAACTCTTCCAGCGGAGCCGTATGATAGTGAAGATACAATGACCAGCCGTCCTCCGCCAACTGGCTGGCAATCGAGCGTCCAATGTCACCTGAAGCGCCCAGTATCAGCGCAAACCGTTTCACGCATTTTTCTCCGGCGACTTGATGGTGAAGACTGATTGCTGGCTTTCAGCGCTCACTTCGGCAAATGCTGCCTGCAAATCACTTACTTGGAGTTCTTCAAGCACTGGTACAACATCAAATAAATTCATGCCATTAAATGCATATTGCGTAAATTGATTGGCAATATATTCCGGCGAGTTTAATGCGCGGAGGAAAAAGCCGATTTTCTTGCGGCGGACACGGTCCAGGTCTTCTTGTCCAAATGGCCATTTTTCTACCGCTTGGCGAATGGTTTTCTTAACTTGTTCTGCGAATATTTCCGGTTTGTTCGTATCTGTTCCGATCAATGCATAGCCAAAGCCGCTTTCGAGCGAGTAATCAAATGAATAAGATTCATCGATCCAGCTGTTCTCATAAGCTTCATGATAAAACTTCGATGTGCGCCCGAACAAAAGTTCATAGGCAAGCTGAGCTGATAATTCATGCTTCAGCATTTCTTCACCGTACAAGTCGAGTCGTTCCGGCTTTATACCGACAAAAACTTTCGGCTTTTGAACGGCCATTTCCAGTACGCGTTCTTGGACTGCGGCTTCTTTCGGTTCTTGCGGATAAATGCGCTCGATCGGCACAGGTTCCTCGAACGACTTAGCTGCCTGATTATCTTTGATAAG
Source organism: Planococcus sp. (in: firmicutes) (assembly GCA_030147455.1). GTDB lineage: Bacteria > Bacillota > Bacilli > Bacillales_A > Planococcaceae > Planococcus. Next base: position 1,163 of record JASKZU010000044.1, read on the forward strand.
CTGCATCATGCTGTCCGGCTCTACATTTCCCACAACAAACAAAGTCATGTTCGACGGATGGTAAAATGTCTGGTAACACGTATACAAATGCTCAGCTGTAATGTCTTGAATCGATTCCACGGTGCCGGCAATATCGATTTTCACCGGATGGTTTTTGTATAAATTCTCGATCATGCCAAAATACAGGCGCCAGTCAGGCTGGTCGTCGTACATCGTAATTTCCTGTGCAATGATGCCTTTTTCTTTTTCGACGGTTTGTTCTGTAAAATACGGGCTTTGCACAAAGTTAAGCAGCGTAGTTACGTTTTCCGGAATGCGGCCGGTTGCGGAAAACAGGTAAGCGGTTCTCGTAAACGATGTGAACGCATTGGCGGAAGCGCCGTTTTTGCTGAATTCCTGGAACACGTCGCCATCTTCTTTTTCGAACATTTTGTGCTCAAGAAAATGGGCAATGCCATCTGTAACTTGCACTGCTTGCTCGTTTCCAAGCGGTACGAAATGATTATCAATCGACCCATATTTGGTCGTAAACGTAGCATAGGTTTTTGAAAAGCCTTTTTTCGGTAAAATGTAAACTGTCAGCCCGTTTGGCAATGTTTCCTGGTAGAGTGTTTCATCCAATTGGTTAAATTCAATTTTATTCATCCGTTTCGTCCTCCTTGCCGGACAAGAAGTAAGTCATTTGCAAACTGACTTTTTGGGCTTCTTGTGCAATTTGCTCTTTTGTTACGTTTGTCCATCTGTCGATCAGGAACGCCGGGTCGAACGTTTCGGACAGTTCCTTATATTGGTCGTAGATATCGATTTGGCCTCTTGCTGAATCGAGGGCCTCTTTTAATTGATTGATTAGCAATGCTTTTGTCTGGTCGAGTTCTGTATCAGTGATTTGGGCTTGTTTCATCAGTTCTAACTGCTCCAAGATCAGTTTGACGGCTTTTTCTTCCAGCTTGCTGTCAATTCCGGCCAATACGAACAACAGGCCAAACTGCGAAGCATAAGAACTGGAAACATAATAAGCCATGCTTTCTTTTTCACGGATATTCGTAAACAATTTAGAATGGGCATAGCCGCCGAACACGCCGTTCATCAGCTGCATGACAGGAAACTCTGCATCGCGGAATGTGACAGGTGCGAAAAACAGCATATGAAGCTTGCCTTGTTTCATGTCCTCGTATTCGCGCAGGCGCGGCTGTGCCGGCGGTGTAAGCTTGCTTTTTTCGGATGCGAGCGGCTTTTCACGATCTGAGAAGCTGAAAAACTCAGCGATGTGGGAGGTGATGGTTGCTGCTGAAACATCTCCGACCACATAAATTTCGACTTCATTATGGCTGATCATTTCCTGATAAGCTTGAACGAGCGCTTTGTTCGTGACTGCTTTTACTTTCTCGATCGATCCGTTTGACGTAATCGATGCCGGATGGCCCGGAAGCGCGGCGTCCATCATGCGCTGCTGGGCATAGCGGGTTTTGTCGTCGAATACCGATTCGATGCGCTGCACGATGGACTCCTGTTCGCGCTTGAAAATATTTTCCTTAAACAAGCCATTTTCAAAATTCGGCTTGAACAATACGAGATACATCAAGTTCAATACTTTTTCCAAAACGCCTTGTTCGGATAAGTACTGATCGTTGACCGTTTCCACGTTCAGGCTGACAATGTGTTCGTCA
>JASKZU010000110.1 GCA_030147455.1 Planococcus sp. (in: firmicutes)
AATCAAGCACAATACGTATAAAGTCAGCTTAGCCAGCCACAGCGGCATCAATGTGAAAAAGCTGGAATACGGGTCTTTGATCATTTGTTTATGGCCTTTTTGGTCTAACCGGTATGTGGAAAAAATACCGTAAATGCCGAATAACAGAAAGCATGCAGATACGAGAAGTTGAAGCCAGTTCATTTTTGCACACACCTCTTTCTTTTTTGCGAAACTATCTGTGCACTTATACGGTCCTGACAAGTAGGAAGTTTCATTTGTTGCGCAGATTGCTTTAGCACAGCGAATCCGTGTAAAGGTGATTAGAAAAGGAGTGACGCTTATGGAACAACATTGGCGCAAAGAAGCAGAGCAGTTAAAGGACATTCGCGTTGCCGCAAGCCCGGATAACGAACCGGTGACAATCATCGGAATCGCCGATGGGTTCCGCTGCATTGGCGTCGGGACGGACGCTGCAGTGTTTCAATCGTTAACAAGGCCAGAATATGCCTTTAAAATATACGCGGAAGGCAAAACGGATAAGCTTGAAGCAGAAGCGGCAGTGTATGCGCAGATCGGCGAGGCTCCTTATTTTTCTCGTTGCTTCGGCAAGACCGACCATATACTTGTACTGAAATACGAAGCAGGGCCGACGTTGTTTGATTGTTTGCTGCAAGGCATTTATGTGCCGGAACAGGCAATTTTGGACGTGGAACAAGCGCGTGAATTTATCCGGCAAATCGGATTGAACCCCCGTGATATTCATTTAAAGAACATCGTGCTGCAAGACGGACGGGCCAAGCTGATCGACGTGTCCGAATATATCAAGCCCGGCAATGATTTTCGCTGGGAGCATTTGAAAAAAGCGTACACTGAGTACTACTCGCTGATCGACGGCAAACCGGTGCCATTTTGGCTGCTCGACACGATCCGCAAATGGTATCACCAATGGCATCGCTACTCGGCTTCATTTGATGAATTCATGCGTATCGTGTTTAACCAGATAAGCTACTGGAAATAAAAAAGCGAAGGACAACGCTGCCGCGATGTCCTTCGCTTTTTTCTATGGAATTAGAAAGCGCCTGATCCGCCGCCACCGCCGCCGACGCCTGTGCCCGATCCGACCGATCCGCTGCTCGCACTGGCACTGGTTGTCGTACCGGCCGAAACGAATACGGCCGTCATCAAGACAGGGTTCATCATAAAGCCCGTGCCGTTCGCTTCGCTTGCGGCTGAACTGAAGACAGCTGCTTTTCGTTCAGCGGCTTTCGGGTCGCTGCCGAGAAGAAAGGCATAAGCACGCTGTTTATCATCCGAGGAAAGCCGCTCCCATTGATCTGCCGGCAAGTTGGCCATCGCGGACTTTAAATGCTGCCATTCATAACGGATTTCGTGGCCGCTTCGAGTAATCGGCGAGTAGCCGACCGCAAATCCGAGCGCGAGCATCGCCAAAACAATGGCCGCCGCCATTCCTGCGAAAATTTCGTAGATGCCCAGATAGATGGCAAGGGCGGCCAATGCTGCACTCAAAATGCCGGCAGTCCAGCGCAGTAAGGGGTGTTTTTCGTAGAAGCCGTTTGTTTTGACTTCGTCATGGACGCTGTTTGTCCATTCGGAAATCGCTGCGTTGTAAGACTCGTGATTGGCTTCGTTTTTCGTATGCTGTTCCACTTGCTCGAGTGTGAATTCCTGGCCGTCGCCGATTTGGTCGAACAGCAACTCGATCAAAATTTGTTCGTGGGCGTGTGCAGTCTTGCGGTCGATCAATTCAAAGCGGTCTTCTGTCAGCTGCCGGATGTGGCCTTTTCGCATCAGGTCCACCAAGGCAGCGGAAACGGTATTCGGCGAGAGAAACGACGAGTTTGCGAAGAATAACAGCGCCGGAATGCTCATGGATTCTTTCGGTACGAAAAATTCGTATGGGGAGCGGTTCACGCTCCGCTTATGCTGGGCGGACCGCATCCAGCCAATCAGCCACATCAGGAAAACCACAAACCCAAATACAAGGGTCAATGGGATTCCAACTGATTTGGCGATTTGCTGATTGCGGACGAATGCAGCTGCTTCATCCGCAAGCTGCTGGCGGTCTTCTGCCAGCTCATCTCGAATCGTGGCGCTCTCAGCCGCAACATCCGGGAAGAGCTCTGGCTCAAATACCGCCCGGACATCAGCGGTTTCGCCTTCAGGAACTGTCCCTAAATCGAACAGGACCGTGCCGTCTTCTGTAATCTGTTCTGTTTCGTAAGCTTCGTCATAGCCAAGCGCTTCTGCTTCAGAAGCGGGAGCGGGCGGAATGACGGAAATCGTCAAGTCGCTGTATTCACTTTCGTTGCTGTCGTCAAAAAATGGCCAATAAAACTGCGCACCGTCGATATACTTTTCGACAGCCCCGACAATCTCATATGCGAGTTCGATTTGGATCGTTTCGTCGCTGTTGCCGTTGCGGTAGATTTTATAAAGGCCATCTTCTTGTTCGACTTTCAACGCGCTGCCATTCTCAGACGCCGAAAAATTCTCGATGCGCGTGCCTTCTTTCGCAATCAAACTCCGTGTAATGCCTTCAAAATCATCATCAAACGCATACGTAAACTGCTCGGTTACATTCGCACTGCCGTCTTCATTCAGCAAGGCATCGATCTTTACTTCCGTGATATCAAAATCGACCGCCAGGGCCTGTGTCGGCACAAGCAGCATGAAAACAAGCATCAACAAAATGATTGGTTTCCTTCCCATCGCAAATCACCTCTTATTATAAGAATACGAATGAGGGGCGGGGAGGTTTCAATTGCAAGGTTGTTATCAAACTCAGAAAGTAATCTGGTTCAGAACAAGTAGTAATGAAGAAAAGTTGTCAGGGTATCCATATACAGTAGAGCATGACTTGCTTTTTCTATGTTGCCTTAATACAGAAATGACTCACGACGGCTAGGCCTTCATGAGTCATTTCTGTATTTTACTTAAAGTAGATTGAGGAAAAGTATAAAAAATAATTAACTTATGATATCTTTTCGACAGCAGAAAATCCTTGTGTCTTCTTAAACTTCATATTATGTCTGAAGTTTACAAGTGAATCGGAGCAGTCGATAGCTTCGAAATTCAAAGTATTTAAAACGTCTTTGTCGAAGCAGACAGAGAGAATTGGAAGCGTCTCGGTATTCCCCGTAGATGTATCCAAAATATCATCCATTACATGTACGATGACTGTTTTGAATGGGAGAACTGCAAACATATCTCGGGCAATTCGTATTGAACAACTTGCTACGTAATCCTGCAAGATATCATAATATTTTGTTTTGGTCATTTCTTTTACCGATAATTTACCGGTTTTGGTGAGCGACTTTTGTTGAGTAGGTATAACTTGTTTTGAGCGAATATTAAATTCGACTTCAATAGTATTGGGATCCTCAATGATGAATGTGAAGCCGCCTTCGGATTCTAATAAATTATCGAGAGGAGACAAGTCCTCAATCACTTGCAGATAGGCACTTGAATTTTTATTTAATACTTGATTTGCTAAATTAATTGTCTGGCATAATTCAGTATATTCGGCAGTGTCTTGTTTTTTTGCTGTCATAACGTTTTCACGTAATTTTAGTTCTTCTTTTTCAGCAGTTTTAAATATCTTTTGGATGAAATTTGGTTTAAATGATTCCAGCTTTTCAGTAGCCTGAGCTTCATAAATTCCGATTTCGCCTGAATGATGCGGATGCGTAGATTCGCTAATTGTTTGCCAATCTAATTGCTCATAACATTCTTTGTGGAGGGAATGCATTAATTCGATTTTGCTTTCGAAAACCTCAACATCGTAGCGAGCTTTTTCCAACTCTTGAGATTTAGCCAATTCTTTTTCTTGACGAAGCAATTCTTGTTTATTTTGCTTAGTCGCACTCCTACCGTTTTTTCCAGAACTAGTACTGGAAATTCCTGTTCCTGGAATAGTTACGGTGGTTCTACTTTGACCACGCGAGTTTACCGAGTGACGCAGTCCTTTTACTCCAACGCTTGCGCCAACACTTTTGCTGGATACATTCATACGAACTCCCGGTGCTATTTTAAAGCTTTTCCTGAATTTCAATCCCATCAAATCACTCCCTTACCTTCAATTTTATCTAATTGATTTGTGGAAATAAATAGTAAAAGCAACTTCAGTATTAAAAAGGATTCTAACTGAGCAAGTCATTGCTTAAACAGTTCTATGCAATTCCGCGCGAATGCGTGAAATATGCCGCTCCATCAATTGCTTGGCGAGTTCGCTGTTGCGGGCGGCGATGGCCAGGTAAATTTCTTCGTGTTCGCTATAGGTGTCCTGGAGGCGGCTGGCATCGGTGAAGCGGTGCCTGCGGGTTGCGCGGATGTTGGCTTCCATACGTTTGGCGAGTGTGTCCATCAAATCAACGAGCAATTTGTTCTTGGTGGCGGAAGCGACTTGCAGGTGAAAGTCGAGATCGGCTTGCACGCCGAGTTCAGGATCTTCCGCCGCACCGGCCATTTGGTTCAAGACATCCCGGATGGCTTTCAGGTTTTCTTCTGTTGCGCGCTGTGCGGCGAGCGATGCGGCCTCTACTTCGAATGCCCGGCGCAGTTCGAGCATTTCATCGATCAATTCGATTTCTTTTTCCGTAATATGGCTGCCGAGTTCATGTCCGAGCCGGTCGCGCTTTGTTTGTGCCAAGAAATTCCCGCCGCCTTGACGGATGTCGATAACGCCTTTGCTGGCTAGATTTTTCAGTGCTTCTCTGACTGAGTTGCGGCTGACGCCGAACAGTGCGGCCAAATCACGTTCAGAAGGAAGGCGGTCGCCAGGGGCCAGGTTTTGCTCCAGGCAGAGCACGCGAATCTGTTCCACAATCAGTTCGTAAGTTCGCTTTTTTGGATTTAACACAGGCTTCTCTCCCCGTAAGCGTTTGCTGTTTTTCTTTATCATAACGCACCTGTCTAAAGCTGTCTGAAAAAGCGTATTGTACTTTTCAGATTATTATGTATAATTGGACTAATTGGTTGGACCAATTCCGAAGAACCGGCAAGTGCCCTCGGGATATCGGAAGAAGTGCAGAAAAGGAGCGGGTAAGCATGGCTATCGAACAACAGGAAAGCGTCCTTCATAGTTTGAAGGAATATTTGACAGCTGAACAAATCAGCGTGAACGAAACCATTAAGGAGCTTCACGGACGGGATGAATCCTACCACGAAATGAAACTGCCCGATATTGTCGTTTTCCCGGAAACGACCGAACAAGTATCGGCTGTAGTGAAAACAGCGGCGCAGTTCAACATTCCGATTATCCCCTTTGGCCTTGGGTCGAGCCTGGAGGGGCATGTTATTCCTGAAAACGGCGGCATCACGATTGATTTTTCTTTAATGAACAAAGTTTTGAATGTGTCTGAAGAAGATTTTCTCGTGACAGTGCAGCCTGGTGTGACGCGAACGCAGCTCAACAAGGAACTGAAGAAATACGGATTGTTTTTCACAGTCGATCCAGGAGCGGATGCTACGCTTGGCGGCATGGCCGCAACAAACGCCAGCGGCACGACATCCGTGAAATATGGCGTCATGCGCGACCAAGTGCGTGATTTGGAAGTGGTCATGGCGGATGGCACAGTAATCCATACAGGGAACAAAGCGGCTAAATCTTCTTCTGGCCTTCATTTGAACGGCTTGTTTGTCGGCTCGGAAGGAACGCTAGGCTGCTTTACGGAAATGACGCTCCGCGTTTACGGCATTCCGGAATTTATCACAGCGGCGCGCGCATCGTTTCCGACGGTGAAAGACGCGGTCGAAGCTGTCGTATCAATTTTGCAGGCCGGTATTCCAATCGCACGTGTAGAGCTCGTGGACGAGCAGTCGATGCGTCAAGTCAATAGCTATAATGGGACAGATTATATTGAAAAGCCGACGCTGTTCTTGGAGTTTCATGGCAACGAAGCAGGGCTCCAGCAAGACGTTGAATTTATGCAAGAAATCGTCGAAGGACACGACTGCGAAGAAGTCGCTTTTGAAACCGACACGGCTGCACGCACGCTTCTGTGGGAAGCGCGCCATACATTGGCTTATGCGTATATCCACGGCTATGCCGGCAAAAAAATGATGGTTACCGATGTCTGCCTGCCGATTTCAGAACTCGCGGGAGCTGTCGGCCATGCGCGTGAAAATCTGGAGGCGCTCGGCTTGCCAGGAGGCATTGTCGGACATGTCGGCGACGGCAATTTCCATGCACTGATCATGATGGACATGAACAACCCTGATGAAGTGGCTCGAGCACAGGAATTCAACGAGCGCATCGTCGTTTATGCGCTCGAGCGCGGCGGCACCTGCACGGGTGAGCACGGCGTCGGCGTCGGCAAGCAAAAATATCAGCAGCAGGAACACGGCGCGGCTTTGCTGGTGATGGAGAAAATCAAGGCGGCGCTCGATCCCAACAATTTACTAAATCCGGGTAAAAACATCCCGATGGAGAAAAAGGAGGCGGTTCAATGAAACTGCTGCAATCGTTGAGTGCATTCGCTGGAAAGTATTTTGCTGTTTGGGTCATTCTTGCTGCGTTGCTTGCTTTTTTCTTCCCGGATGCGTTTCTCGGGTTCGGCGGCTATATCACCATTCTTCTTGGGATCGTCATGTTCGGGATGGGCTTGACGCTAAAGCCGGTGGATTTCAAGATCGTCTTTACCAGCCCGCTTCCTGTCATCATCGGCGTACTGGCACAGTTTCTTGTGATGCCATTTGCGGCGTTCGGCATCGCGTATATCTTGCAGCTGCCGCCTGAACTGGCTGCAGGGCTCGTGCTTTTAGGCTGCGTGCCAGGCGGGACCGCATCAAACGTTATGGTGTATTTGGCAAAAGGAAACCTGGCATTATCAGTTGCGATGACGTCACTGTCCACATTGATGGCGCCTATCATGACGCCTTTACTGCTGCTATTGCTAGCAGGGCAGTGGCTGCCGGTCAATCCGGTCAACATGTTCATCTCGATCGTTCAAGTGATCATCCTGCCGATCACGCTCGGCATTTTGGTCCAGCGCTTTTTCCCGAAAGCCGTCGCGAAAAGCATCACGGTCGTTCCGCTCATTTCGGTCGCTGCGATTTTGATCATCGTCTCGGCGGTGACAGCTGCGAACGCACAAAATGTAATCAGCTCTGGCTTTGTCGTATTCCTGGCGGTATTCCTTCATAACGGGTTCGGTCTGGTGCTTGGGTATATGACTGCTATGGCAATGGGGTTGAGCGAGACGGACCGCCGTGCCATTTCACTTGAAGTCGGCATGCAAAACTCGGGGCTTGGCGTTGCACTTGCAACCGCCCACTTCAGCCCGCTCGCTGCGCTGCCAAGTGTATGGGGCGCAATTTGGCACAACATTTCTGGTCCGATCCTTGCTACGCTGTGGTCGAAAAAACCAGCTGCCCCTAAAACGTCCAAAGACGACGAATTGGCATCTAGGATAAAGCCGGCAATCGATCCTGGAACCAAATAAATGAATTGAACGAGCAAAAGCCGTCCTCAAATGGGCGGTTTTTTGCCGGGGAAATTAGCGTAGAACAGATTAATTACAGGGGAAATCAAGAGTTTTAACGGAATGAAAATGGATATTTATTACAGTTGTAGAGGATTTAATCAACTGGACGGCGAATAAAAAGAACGAGAGTACAGATCAATAGAAGAGAGTGATACTGAGTGGTATTCGAAATCGGGAATGGAGCGCTTGTGCTTCCTTCTCTGCATATTACGATTATGGCAATCATTATTATTTATTTGCTGGTAAAGTGGCGCAAGCAACTGGAGACAAGAAGATTTACTATTTTCTTATATTTTCTGGTCAGTTCATGGATCATCCCGGTTGTTTCGGTTGTTTCGGTCGGCATGGCAGATCATGTTGCCCAGATTTGGTTTCCGGTCGGGTTTGTAGTGATCTTGTTTTATTTGCGGCATGACGAAAAGTATCATTCCGCTAAAATGAAAGCAAGCGCTTTGGGATTCTGCGTTGCGCTGTATCAGGTCATCGGTCAGTTTATAACGGATTTCGGTAGTTATTTCACCCTTTTTTTCTGATGACAGCTTGATTTCTAAACTCTTTTGCTGAACCGGAAAAATTCATCAAAAAACCAAAGAGGACATTGTCCAAACTTGGTTTTTTGATGGTTTTTTTTTAGCCGTTCAACTGCACTTTGATGCTGCCGTGATCCGAACGAAGATCCACTGTGTGTTCGCCGTTTCCGAAAGTAGCTGTTCGGTTTCTCGAGCCGAAAATAAATACCGATCCCAACGAAACGTCAGCACGGACAGTCGCGTTTTGAGGAAGTGCAAGGGTCTCGAGAAGAATCGAACCGTTATCGGTCTCGAGCTCGATGTCGTGGTCCATCTCACGGGTGGTCAGGTGAATGCGTCCGTTGTCGGTTTTTGCCTTGACGTTGCTTTCAACATCCTTTAATGAAATTTGGCCATTGTCGGAATGGGCGTCCAGCATTTGCGCCTGGATGTCCT
>JASKZU010000135.1 GCA_030147455.1 Planococcus sp. (in: firmicutes)
ACCGGATCTTTCGGCTCTTTTTTGCGCTGTTTGTTGCCGAAGATATCCGTCGTGTTTGAATTGCCGAATGGTTGTTTCGGATCCATTAGTTGCCGCCCCCTTCTTCTTCATCCGCTACAGGTGGGACCACGGTTTGCATTTCACCGAGCGGTAAATATTTCATCGTGCCTTCATCGTTCATAATGTACAATTTCGCGCTCGGCAGAACCGATTCCAATGTCTCCATAATCAGACGCTGGCGTGTAATATCAGGGTTTCCTTCATACTCCGCGTAAAGCTTGTCAAATACCGCAATGTCTCCTCTTGCCTGCTCGACACGCTCTACTTTTTTCGCCTCTGCCCGTGAATTGATGGCCGATTTTTCACCGAGTGCTTCGTTGCGTTTTTGATTTTCGTATTTTTTTGCTTCGTTGATTTTCGTATTCATCGTTTCCCGCGCATCTGTCACGTTTGTAAACGCCGCACGCACTTCTTCGTTCGGCAGTTCTACATCTTGCAGCTTGACTGCCAATACTGAAATTCCAATGTCGTATTCTTGGATTAATGCCGCCAGCAGCTCGCGTGTTTCCGCTTCAATTTCCGCTTTGCCGGATGTTAAGGCATCGTCGATTTGTGAACTTCCGATAATGGACCGGATCGATGCTGATGTGGCATCGTGAAGCATTTCACGCGGATCTTCCGAATTGAACAGGTATTTCTTCGGATCGGTGATTTTCCACTGCACAATCAGATCCGTCAGGACAATGTTCTCATCCCCGGTAATCATCTTGGTTTCTTTGTCATATGTAGTGATTTCACCTTCTGCATTTTGATCATAACCAAACCTTAAACTGTAGGTTTCTTTTGACATCACTTCAGCCTTCTGGATTGGCCAAGGCATTTTGAAATGAAGGCCGGATTCAGTAACTGGTTCGCCCGCTTCACCAAAAGTAATAATGACCGCTTGCTCTGATTCGTCTACGGTATACCAGGACGTCAGCACGGCGACTAAAGCCAAAATGCCGAACACTGCCAGGCCGATAATGGCCAGTACACGTTTAGTACTCATGTTGCTTCCCCCTTTTTTCTTTCTACCTTTGTATACGGAATGATTGTGAAATAGTTTCAGGAAAACGAGAAAAAGAGCCCGGGGAAGGACTCTTTTTCAGATCATGCGGTTGAAGGGGGTTCTATTAAAGAATAGCACCCAATTGTGAAGCTGGTATTAAGTCATTGTAAACTTACCATTGATTGTTCTTGTATTTCTTATAATAATTCACTTGCCGTGCAAACAAATAGAGTTTGCGTTTCATGTGCGTGTCTTTTTTGTAGAATAACGGATTGCCGTATTTTTTTTCTTTGATCAAACGTTTGATATCCTTTTGGACAGCTTGGTTTTGGACAAAATTACGCAATACCATTTTTGGCACGACTGTAAAAAGGAAATCCTCATTTAAGTATGTGATCGGCTTATCCTTTTTGTAAATAAGGTCATCGACCAAGTATTCGGCCATATTATGTCCTAAAGCCGTTACGTAGTAGCTGGAGCGGCCCTGGCGGATGTTGACTTCAAATACTTTAAACTTCTTGTCGCGCGCATCGTATTTCAAATCGAAATTGGCAAATCCGGTATAACCGACTGCCTCAAGAAATTGCTGCAGCTTTACCATCATCTCTTTGTCGAAGCGAGTGATGAGTGCGGTATAATTTCCGATTGCAGTGACTGTGTGTTCTTGAAGAACCACTTGCGCATACGTAACCAATTGTGTTTTTCCTTGCGCATTAGCGTAAATAACCGAATCCCACATATATGTATCATCGCCGGGAATAAAGTCTTGAATGATAAGCTCATCGCGATAGCCGCTTGCTTTGATTTTCTGGATGACTTCAAATAACTCTTTCGGGCTTTCCACTTTATAGACTTTCTGCTGGCCATCGAACTTATTGCGGCTGTACTCGATGCCGTTGCTCGGTTTGATGATGACCGGATACATCATGCCACCGTCATCGAAAGGGGCATCTTGGCTGCAATCATAAAAGTAAGTTGTTGGCGTATCGATTCCGTGTTGTGCACACAATTCATAGAAATTTGCTTTCATTTGCAATTGGTTCATCAGTGCTTCTGTTGGATAGTTGAATACATAGTGCTCTTTCAGCGCTTTGGCGTTCTCGATGATAAGGCGTACATATAAATCATTAGTTCCGACAAGCAACAAGGTTTTTCCTGGCGCTCTGTATTTTTCCGCCATATTGATTAAGATATCGGCGAAATGTTTCGGCTCCGACAAGTTGTTATCCAACTCAATTGTTTCCGTGATCGAGCTCATTTCCGTAAACGACAACGACTCTTTGCCGATTAAGATTGGTTTGATGTTATAGGCTTCATGAAAAGAGATAGCCATATTGTATGCGTTCATATCTGTGCCGACAATGATCGGCAAGAATGGGTGTTTGGTTTCCATATGTTCCTCCTATGATTCACTGGCGAGCGGCAAATACACCGTGAATATCGTACCCACGCCGACTTCGCTTTCTACTTCGACTTTGCCGTGGTGTGCTTCGATAATATGCTTAACAATTGAAAGCCCAAGACCGGTTCCGCCTGAATTCCTGCTGCGGGCACGATCCACACGGTAAAAGCGTTCAAACAACCGGCCGATTTCTGAAGCTTCGATTCCGATGCCTTGGTCTTTTACTTTGACGATAGCCTGTTGGCCATATACATTGAGCTTGATTGAGATAGCTGTATTTTCCTGAGAATAAGTGGCCGCATTGATCAATAAATTGACGATTACTTGAATCAGCCGGTTCCCGTCTCCGTTTACCATAACTGGATC
>JASKZU010000146.1 GCA_030147455.1 Planococcus sp. (in: firmicutes)
ATTGCAAAGCCAAGCAAGAAGACATTATTAGAGATCCGAGCCCGTTGCAAACAGTCGGTTATATTCCAGAAAGCGCCACAACGATAGATCTGACCGATTATTTCTGCGACGGCGAGTATTGCCATTACGTCATTGGAAACATCGTCACGCATTTTGACAGCAACCATTTAACAGCTACATTCTCAAGAACTTTTGCTCCCGTATTCGAAAAGCCGATCATGGAAGCACTCGAACGCTGATTGCCCAGACTGCCCCAAGCCCTCACAAGGCTCGTGGCAGTTTTTTAATTTCCTTTATCTTTAGGAAGTACTTGCTGGAAACGGTTTCGTCTGCGTTCCTTTTTTGTTTAGTACTTGCTATAATGAACTCACATTAACGGAAACGGGTTGAGCTTATGGAGAAATGGATAAAGCAATGGGCTATTGCCTTTTTGGCGGTTTGTCTCCTGGCAGCTTGCGGCATGCCGGGAGCAGAACCAGCGCAAACCGAATCGCCTGTCGATACGACAGCGCAGGAAAAGGCGGTTATGGTCGCAAACGCGAAAACTCATGTGTACACCATTTACACCGATTTTGAGCAAGGGTCAGGTTTTTTGTTCAACAACCAAGGCGACATTTTGACCAATGCCCATGTTGTTCGGGATGCCTCTTTCATTTCGGTCGTCAACAGTGACGGCCAGGAATTTGGAGGAAAAGTTATCGGCATTTCAATCGATGAGGACTTGGCGCTTGTACGTGTAGAAGACTTGGCCGGCAAAGAGCCGCTTGAACAAGAGCTTCAACCGGTAGAAGCCGGAATACCCGTCATTGCCATTGGCAGTCCTGAAAATGCTCCAAACACGGCCACTGAAGGAGAAATCACACAAACCGACGTCGACTTCTCGGAAGTCTTTGTTTACGATGATCTGTACGAGATGACTGCGCAAATCAAACAAGGCTCCAGCGGCGGCCCGTTGATCGATGCGACAACCGGCAAAGTGCTCGGCGTCAATTCGGTCATGCTTGAAGACAATCCGCAAATCGGGTATGCCATTCCTTTGTACACGACGATGGACTTGCTGAAAAGCTGGGCAGCAAATCCCCAGCCGCTCCCGGATGACCAATTGGTGGAACCTGCCATAAGAGGGGCCTATTTCGATACGGCACTGCTTTCAAGTTTTATAGAAGCCTATTACGATTTATTGCCATATTCCATGAACGATTCTGAGTTGAATTACTATTCTTCTTATCTTGTGCCGGACAGCCAGGCAGTCGAGGCTGTGGACACCGTAATCCATGAATATATGGAAGAAGGGCGCGTGTTTGATTCGGTTACGCCGGATGTCGTGTCGGTAGAGATTGAAGGAGACAAAGCCTATGTAGAGGCAGGGGCAGTGTTCAATTACCACGAAGCGAACGGAGAAACCGGAACGATCGACCATCGCCGCCGCTACACGATCATTATCGACAGTTACGGCGATTACCAGATTGAATATGTGGAAATTCGATAAGATGGATCCAAGCTGCCGGGAGTTTCCGGCAGTTTTTTGATTAAAGCTGGATAAATTTCTCAAATAATGTTAAGCTACAACTGTATTTTGAAAAAACTGAATATACAACACTAGGGGAGTCTTTTAGACTGAGACGGAGCAATCCGGACCCTTTGAACCTGATCTAGTTGAGACTAGCGGAGGGAAGTGGTTGCTGTATGAGAGACATATTACCTCCTGGTCTTATACCCCAAACCACTCCTTCGCTGGAGTGGTTTTTTTGTTTTGCATGTTACTGGACCACAAAAGGAGGAGCATATGGAAACGGGCAAACTTCATGTTATTTCAACAGGAAAGCAAGATGCAGAGCAATTAGCAGCTATCATGTCGGTGATTCATCCGTACGTGGATTTTCTGCATATTCGCGAAAAAACAAAAACGGCTAAAGAGATATATGAAATAGCAGAGTTGCTGGTCAATAAGAAAGTGCCCCAGTCGAAAATCATCATTAACGACCGGTTGGATGTGGCAAGCGCCTTAAGGCTTCGGGGCGTCCAATTAGCTCATCATTCTTTGCGCGTCGATATGGCGAAGCGTACATTTCCAGCGTTGGCCATTGGATGTTCTGTTCATTCGATCGAAGAAGCCAAAACAGCTGAGATGCATGGTGCAGATTATGTGATTTTCGGTCATGTCTATGCGACTTCTTCGAAAGCTGGAGTGATGCCGAAAGGGCTGGAGCAATTACATGCAGTTTGTAGTGCGGTGTCGATCCCCGTGGTTGCTATTGGGGGGATCAAGCCCCAATTAATTAGTGAAGTTATCCAATCAAAAGCGCAAGGAGCTGCTGTCATGTCGGGAGTGCTGGAGGCGCCCGATTCACTTGCGGCTGTCCTGCAATACCGTTCTCGTTTAGATGAAGCGAAATTACTTCCATAAATGAAAAGAGGTGGTTTGATGAGCAAGAATTACGATGCCATCATTATCGGCGGTGGTGTAAACGGCGGTGCCATTGCCTTTAATTTAGCGAAAAGGGGCATGAAAGTGCTCGTGCTGGAAAAAGACCGGCTCGTCAGCAAAGCCTCAGGGGCAGCGGCAGGAATGCTCGGGGCTCAGGCAGAACTGAACGGGCAAGGCCCGCTGTTCGATTTAGCTAAAGCAAGCAGGGCCATGTTTCCAAACTTGGCAGAAGAACTGAATATGTTGAGCGGTATAGATATTGAACTGTTAAATAAAGGAATGCTTAAGGTGGCCAGATCGAGTTCCGAGCAACGTGAACTTTCTAGGATCATCGACATTCACACTCAACAAGGAGAACCGGCCGAATGGCTGTCCGGCAAACAAGTAAAGAAAAGAGAACCTGCACTGTCCTCTGAAATTACCGGTGCTATGTATCTTGCAAAAGATGGCCACGTATCAGCACCCAAGCTTGCCTGGGGATTTTTGAAATCTGCTTCGGCACTGGGGTGCGTCATTAAAGAGGGCATTGAAGTTCACCGATTTCACTATGCCAATGGGCAAATCAGAGGAATTGCAACAGATGCAGGAGATTTTGCAGGCGACAATGTAATTGTGACGGGCGGGGCATGGAGTGAAAAACTGCTAAAGCAAACAGGTTTGCAAATCGAAATGTATCCAGTCAAAGGCGAATGTTTTTCAGTTCGTACACGGGAACCTTTATTAGCCAGGACAATTTTTACAGAAAACTGTTATCTTGTCCCGAAAAAAGGCGGAAGAATAATTGTGGGGGCGACCGTTATTCCCTATACGTTTAATCAGCAAGTAACGCTAGAAGGAATTTCCGGCTTGATGGAACATGCGAAAAAACTGGTGCCGTCCATAGCGCAGGCAGAGTGGGAAGGAGCATGGGCCGGAATTCGTCCTCAAACGGTTGATGGTTTGCCGTATCTGGGTGAACATCCTGAGTGCCGGGGATTATTTGTCGCTGCGGGCCATTTTCGAAATGGCATTTTGCTGTCGCCGATTACTGGGCGGGTAATGGCAGATATAGTTGAAGGAAACCCTCCTTCTATAGACATCTCCCGTTTCAAGCTGGACCGGCTGGTTTTAACAAATCATTTGATAAGGAAGTGAGCAAGATGAATGTGACGATCAATGGAGAAAAGACAGAATTACCCGGTGAAGTGGAAACCGTAAGTGGGCTGCTCCAGCATTTTAGATTAAACCAGCAAGTGATCATCGTGGAATGCAACGCTGAAATAATAGAGAAGTCCAAGCATGCAGAAACTTATCTGGCAAGTGGAGATAAAATCGAAGTAGTTCATTTTGTAGGAGGCGGATGAAGATGTTGAAAATAGGCGATTACGAATTTTCCTCGAGGCTGTTGCTCGGCACGGGCAAGTATCCAGACTTCGACATTCAGAAAAAAGCGGTGGATATGTCCGGAACCGAGATTTTAACATTTTCTGTCCGGCGGATGAATATATTTGAAGCCAGCCAGCCGAATTTCCTCGAAAGATTGGAAATCAGCAACTATACATTGCTTCCGAATACAGCCGGGGCAAAGACAGCGGAGGAAGCCGTGAGAATCGCCAAGCTGGCGAAGGCATCAGGCCTTTGCGACATGATTAAAGTAGAAGTGATCGGTTGTTCTAAAACGCTGCTGCCGGACCCGGTCGAAACGTTAAAAGCATCAGAAGAACTGTTGAAAGAAGGGTTTACCGTATTGCCTTATACATCGGATGATGTGCTATTGGCAAGGCGGCTGGAGGAACTGGGCTGTCATGCTATCATGCCAGGTGCATCGCCAATCGGCTCGGGCCAAGGCATCATCAATCCGTTAAACTTATCTTTTATTATCGAACAGGCGAAAGTGCCGGTCATCGTAGATGCTGGAATTGGGACCCCTTCTGATGCCGCAATTGCTATGGAAATGGGGGCAGCCGGTGTTTTGCTGAATACAGCCGTTTCAAGTGCGGAAGATCCCGTGAAAATGGCGCAAGCGATGCGCCTCGCGGTCGAAGCCGGAAGATTAGGTTTTGAAGCAGGACGCATGCCGAAAAAACGTTATGCCACTGCCAGCAGTCCCGAAGAAGGAATCAGCATCAGTTGACGGGGCGCTATTCACGGCAAGAGTTATTTGCGCCGATAGGCATGGAAGGCCAGGAAAAGTTGAGGGCCAAGCATGTTTTGTTGATAGGTGCGGGCGCTCTTGGGACAGGAAGTGCCGAGATGCTGGTACGGGCTGGTATAGGGAAAATCACGATAGTAGACCGGGATTATGTAGAGTGGAGCAATTTGCAGCGCCAGCAGCTTTATAGCGAAGAAGATGCGCGGCAGCAGACTCCTAAAGCGGTAGCCGCTAAAAATAGATTGATGCTCCTCAATTCGGATGTGGAAATATATGCCCATGTTATGGACGTATCAATTGAGGAAATGGAACAGCTGATCAAAGGCGTCGACTTGATT
>JASKZU010000204.1 GCA_030147455.1 Planococcus sp. (in: firmicutes)
AGCGGCGCTTTGCCCATCATTGTTTGTTCGTCCAGTTTGCCTTCACCTGTAACGACAAAATCCGTGCCTCGGAGTTTGTCGTCAATAGACGAGATATCCAATACTAGGTCGATGCCGGATTCGAGCCGAGCCGGCAAAAAACCACTGAACGCTGCCCCTAACCCTCCGGCAGCGCCTGCTCCCGGAATTTGCTGCAGTTCAATACCAAGCTGCTGCTTGGCTACATGTGCCAAATGTTTTAATCCGTCATCCAGCAACGCCACCATTTCCGATGAAGCACCTTTTTGAGGGCCGAATATGTATGCTGCACCGTTCGGCCCGTGTAATGGGTTTGTTACGTCGCAGGCCACTCGGAAGCGGCAGTCTGCTAGTTCTGGCATTACCGCTGACTGATCAATCGACTCGAGATCAACGAGCGCCTGCCCGCCCCGTTCGAGCGGTTGACCCTTATTGTCGAAAAACTGAAAACCCAATGCTTGAAGCATGCCGATACCGCCGTCGTTGGTCGCGCTGCCTCCGAGCCCGATGACGAATTCCCTGCAGCCTTTCTTTACGGCGTCCGCGATCAGTTCGCCGACGCCGTATGTTGTCGCCCTTAGAGGGTTGCGGTCGCCTGCTGGAATATTAGCCAGTCCGCAAGCTTCTGCCACTTCGATTACCGCGGTTTTCCCGTCCTCCAAAATGGCATAAACAGCTTTTTGGCGGCCGGTTATAGTTCCCGTCACCTCAACATCGATTTTCTTACCGCCCACGGCATGCAGCAAAGCTTCGACCGTTCCCTCGCCCCCGTCTCCGAGCGGTACTGTCATTATTTCTGCATCCGTGTACACTTGCAGGATTCCATCAGCAATCGCTTTACTGCCCCTAACAGACGAAATGCTGCCTTTGAACGAATCAATCGCAATCAATACTTTCATTTGATTTCTTCCTTTCTGTGCTGCTGCATCAAAAAACCCAAATCTTTATGGAGCAGATTTGAGTTTTTGTTTGGTTCATTTTATTAGTTTACCTTACAACTCCTGCTCTTATCGAATCCACAAGCATTAGTTATATCTCTTTAATTGAATAAACGGCTTGTTTCGCTCCGAACGGGGTAAGCGTTCCTTCCCGCTTCATTCCAATGGTTTCCAGAAGACGGCAGGAAGAAATGTTACTCGTTTGAGTTTCGGCCATCACAACCGGCAAGGCCAAGCTACTTAACGCAAAAGAAACGGCAGCGGTTACAGTTTCTTTAGCATAGCCTTGTTTCCAGAAGCTCGCCATTAGTTGATAAGAGACTTCCATTTTGCCGCTTTCGTGATAAGGCGTAAGAGAAAGCAAGCCAATAAAACCTGAAGTCTGCTTGTTCCTGACAATCCAATAAAAAGATTGGTTGTCCGGCTCTATCATTTCTGTAAACATCGCTTTGACAGAATCAGTTTCCAATACGCCGCCCAAATATCTCCTTACGCTTTGGTTCGCATACAGCAAAGCCACTTCTTCGAAATCTTCGTGCATTAATGGCAGCACCAGGCATCTTTTGGTCTCTAACACCGCTTTACACTCCTTAAGTGCAAAATGCTTACTTATTGTCGCTGAGTATTTCCAGGCTGATGTTTTTCCGGCTTAATTGCCATGCAACCGGTATAAACAGCAGCAAGCCAAGAAGCCACATCCCAGCGGCTAATCCAACGATCATTGGAATATTGACGGCTACTCGATGAGCATCGATCATCAGTGTAATTG
Organism: Planococcus sp. (in: firmicutes); assembly: GCA_030147455.1. Classification (GTDB taxonomy): domain Bacteria; phylum Bacillota; class Bacilli; order Bacillales_A; family Planococcaceae; genus Planococcus. The sequence goes on from JASKZU010000204.1 coordinate 1,726, forward strand.
CAGAAAATAAGATGCCGCAAAGCAACCCGAACGAAAGGCCAGTGACTAGAAAAAATGAAATTTGAATCAGGATTACTTTTTGGATCCCACGCGGCCTCATCCCGACGATGCGCAGTACGGCAAATTCTTTTCTTTTAGCCACCAAATTGTTGAGCAGCGTGTTGAACACGCCGGCCAGTACCGAAACGACCAAGACCACAATAACCGCAACGAAAATAGCCCACCTTTGCAGAACCATCGTGGAAGCATCCTCCAAGGCATTTGTATACGTATCGACCGTCAATTCAGGATAAGCGGATGTCACCGCGCCCAGCAAAGCTGCCGTTTCATCTTCATTCTCAGTTTGAATCAGTGCCTGGTTGAACGATAGCAGTGAGCTGGTTAATTCCGTTGCACGCCAGTCAAACCATACAGCGTTCGCCTCCACACTGTCAGAAATGGCAGCTACAGTTTTTGTTGCCAAATATTCTTCGGGATGAAAGTCATCAGAAATGGTGACGATATCGAAAGATTGCCCGACTGCCAACTGGTGCTGTTCAGCAAACTTCGGATGCACAACCGCTGCTTGGGACAAGTCTTCGATTGTAAGATTCGGGACCAGCTTTATCTTTTCCATATTTGCCAAATCCACTAACTTATAGTCAAACGGCATCCCGCCGACTGCGGCGCCTCCCCAGTTGCTGAGGGTAGCGATTTGCGCTTCCGGCAATACTTGCTGCAACTGTATTGTCAGTTCCCTGCGGTCGATTTGGGAAGGCGACACACGGCTCGTCATGACCACGGATGTCGGAAACTGGCTTTCAATATAGTGATTGGTCGTTTGATTTATTGTACTCAACATAACTGAGCCGAACACGGCAATCACCATGACCAAGCTGATGGATAAAACGACAAAGCTGTTTTTCCTGATTTGGGGACGCAGGTTTTGAAGAGCTACCGAAGCTTCTTTTGACACCCATTTCGGCTCGTTTGCCAACCAGTTTGTCAGCTCCGCGATCCAAGACGGCAGACACATGAATAGCCAAACCAACAAAAAGAAACCGCTTAATAGGACAAATAAAGCCTTTGCACCGTCGCCTTGAGCCAATACAGCCCCTGTCAAAAAGGAAACGATGGCCGCTCCTGCTGTGACTCGCAACGTAAATTTGCGCAAGCGCGTG
>JASKZU010000215.1 GCA_030147455.1 Planococcus sp. (in: firmicutes)
CCAGCGTATCCATATTGATGCGAACTTCCATCAAACTGCCGTTTTCCATGTCGTTAAATAAAAAACCGATTTCATCACCGCGCACGATCGGCTGCCCCATTAAAACCAGCTTCGACAATTGTTCCCCGTTGATAAATGCTTGCAAGGCCTCTGATTGGCGCTTGGAATCTTCATCGATCAGAATGGTGATGCTTTGTGCATCCCCTTGCATTGGGAATGACTCCTCGAGCGGACCTGAATAGTCGACTGACACTTTCATGCCGGTACGGATTTCATTTACATTAGCTTCTGTCGTTTCGCCGCCTTCTGCAAACTGCACTTCGACATCTTCCGGAATGGCAAAATAAATATTGTTAATCAAGATGCTGCCGTTTCCAATTTGCGTGATAAATCCTTCTTCTGTCAATCCATCCTGTTCGACGGCAATTTCCAATTCCGGTTCTTCCGGCTCGTTTGGCGTCGCACCATCTGAACATCCGACGAGCAATAAAAGCGCTGTAAAAAACAAACCTGCTTTTTTCACGTTGTTTCCATCCTTTGCACTTAGATTCTTGATGCTTAAGTATTCTCAGTTTATCTTGCAGCGCTTATGTGCGCAACTTTATCCATTATGCCTGGCGGTAGACAAACACACCTTCGTCGGTCATGCGTTCCTCGATCAATCCGTCTTCCAACAAATAATCGATTTGGCCGATTGTTTCAGACAGCGTCAAGCCGAGCTCTTTTTCGTAAGCATGCGGGAACAGCTGCTTTGTCAGTTCGTACACGGACTGTTCGGTTGAGCGGTCCAGCATCGAGAGTACTTTCATCGCACGCTGATGTTGTTTTTCAAGACGCGTCGAGACCAATTCATGAACATTGCGCACGTCTTCCCCGTGCCCGCTGTAAATAACATCAATCGGCATCTTTAATAGCCGGCCAAGTGAGGCATTATATTGAAGCAATGACTTTGGCCGTCCTTCATTGGGATTGAGCGGCGGTTCGATGAGCGGGTTCGAAGAGACTCTGGCAATGACGTGGTCACCGCCAATCAGCAAGCGTTCTTCTTCGTTCCAAAATGATAGATGGCTTTGTGCATGGCCAAGCGTTTCCATTGCATGCCAATCAGGATGCCCCGGCAATGCATCTCCTTCGTTAATTGACATATCAAGGGGCCGGCTTCCCATCAAGTTTAGCGGCCGTTTCATTTTCTTCATCCAAAACATCAAATCGCCAGGTACTCCCTCTTCTTTCAAACGCTCCTGGTAAAAAGCATCATGGTAATCGAAGAACGCTTGATCGCGGCGCAGCCATAAATCGTTATATGGATGGCCATACAGTTTGGCTTGGTCAAATCCATCGACCCAACCCGTATGATCCGGGTGATGATGCGTCAAGATGACTTGTTCGATTTCCTCTGGGGATGTATTAGCCTCTTTCAACCCTGCTTTCAAGGCTTCCCATGCTTCCGGTGTTTTAGGGCCGGCATCAATCAACGTTAATGCATCGCCTTTTAATAGATAAGAATTCACATCTCCAACGGCAAACGGCGTCGGAATTTTTATTTTAATCGGTTCCATAACTTCCACTCTCCCTAAACTGAATGACTATTCACTTATCATACAGTGATTTGGGAGCGCCGTCACCCCTATTGGCTAATTTGACAAATAAAATGGCATTATCTATAATTCAGTAACATATGCAAGCGAAGATGAAGACCAGTATGGAAAGTGATGGGTCAAAGAGAGTGCGCCAACGCTGAAACGTGCACCCCCGCTCCCTTCCAGAACCTGCTTCTGAGCTGCCGTGTAAACACGGCCGTCTGTCCGCGATAAGGACATCGAGTTGTGCACATATGCAAACTTAGGTGGTACCGCGGAAACCAGCGTTTTCGTCCTTGGAATTAAACAGGGATGATTGCGCTTTTTATTTTGAGAAAAGGAAGTGGAGAACGATGAAAATCGTATGTGTTGGAGCCGGATCGATGGCTGAATCAATGATTCACGGATGGATCAATAAACGCATTATGAAACCGGAAGAAATATCGGTGATGAACCGGTCCGACCAGGAGCGTCTTGAATTTCTTCACAATGAATACGGCGTAAATATCGTTTGCGAAGAAAAAACGGAACTTAAAAATGCTGATTTCATTTTGCTCGCGATGAAACCAAAAGATGTAGAAGCTGCATTAAAAGGCATTCGTTCGAAGTTGACGAAAAATACCGTCATCGTCTCGGTGGCAGCCGGCGTCTCGATCGACACCATTCAAAAACACGTTGGCGACTATCCGGTTGCCCGCGCCATGCCGAACACGTCGGCGCAGATCGGCAAATCGGCAACCGGTGTTGCCTGGAGCAAATTTGTGACCAAAGAGCAGCAGCATTTGCTGAGAAACTTGCTGTCTTCCATTGGCGGAGTGACTGTGGTCGAAGAAGACCAGCTCCACGCCGTTACCGGTGTCGCAGGAAGCGGTCCAGCCTATCTTTATTATTTTGCTGAATCCATGGTAGAAGCTGCTGTCCAAAACGGGCTGTCTCAAGCGGATGCCAGAAAGTTGGTTCGCCAAACGTTCGACGGGGCAGCGGAAATGCTGCAGCAGGAAGATTTCGGCGTTCTGCGGGAGCGTGTCACGAGCCCGAACGGCACAACGGCAGCTGGGCTTCAAGCACTTTACAATAACGACTTTAAACATGTGATCAACGAATGCGTGACTGCAGCGACTGAACGTTCCCGAGAGCTCGGAAAAGAATTCAAATAATTTTTTCTGTATACTGGACCAGAACCTCTTGGATGCGGTCTGAGGCTTTAACATTGGGCTTACTGTACGTTGCCGCTCCTCGAAAAACAGGTTTCTTGTATCCGTACAGAAAGAAGGAGGAATTTGAATTGGCGAAGTTGTTCGAAGAGTTCGAGATGAAAAACGTAACGTTTAAAAACCGTATTGTAATGGCGCCGATGTGCATGTATCAAAGCGACTCGGAAGATGGCCAAATTACAGATTGGCACCGTGTCCACTATCCGACCCGCGCAGTGGGCGGCGTTGGCTTGATTATCACGGAGGCCACCGCAGTACAGCCGGCTGGGCGCATTTCCTCACGCGACCTCGGCATTTGGAGCGATGAGCATATCGAAGGTCAAGCCGAGCTTGTTCGCCTGATGAAACAGCACGGCGCAAAAACCGGCATCCAACTGGCGCATGCCGGCAGAAAAGCGACCGTCGATGGTGAAATCTATGCACCAAGCGCTGTTGCTTTCAATGATCAATATAAAACACCTAAGCAAATGACGAAAGAAGAAATAAACGAAACCGTCCAAGCGTTCCGCGAAGGAGCGATCCGTTCCCAAAAAGCAGGCTTTGACGTAATTGAGATCCATGCAGCGCACGGCTATTTGATCAACCAATTTCTATCGCCGCTCACCAACCAACGTACTGATGAATACGGCGGCAGCAGTGAAAACCGCTACCGTCTGCTGCGCCGTGTGCTTGATGAAGTAAACGCTGTTTGGGACGGCCCGTTGTTTGTGCGCATTTCAGCCAACGATTACACAGAAGGCGGCATGACGCCAGAGCAATACGTTGAAATGGCCCAATGGATGAAAGCGCAGAACGTCGACTTGATCGACGTCAGTTCCGGTGCAGTCGTGCCGGCGCGGATTCCTGTGTTTCCAGGCTACCAGGTATCTTTTGCTGAAACCATTAAACATCAAACACCGATTGCTACCGGCGCAGTCGGCCTGATTACAGAACCTGTGCATGCGGAAGAGATTCTGCAAAACGGACGCGCGGATTTCATCTTCCTGGCCCGCGAATTACTGCGCAACCCGTATTGGGCATACACTGCCGCTCAAGAGCTCAAAGCTGATATCGAGGCTCCTGTGCCTTATGAGCGGGGTTGGATATGAGACAGTTGCAAAATAGCTGTAATTTAGTATACTTGAAGTAACGAAAAAACCGGATGCTGTGTGCATCCGGCCAGCTGCATGCCGCCTGTAGAGGGCGGTCGGCTGGACACTATAGGTTGTTGAAATAACCGTCAGCCCACGCCAATGGGACGGTTATTTTTTTTTTGGAATGACCAGTATCAAGGAAATAACCAGCGTCAAGGCGCTGATTGTCAGCCCGATGCTTGTGAACACAAGCGAGAAAGCTTCTGCCATGGTCATACTACCACCCCCTTTCCATAGGGAATGGCCAAACCGCCCTCATGCAGCTGTACCTTTATTTTACCACAAATAGAACAAGTGTTCTAATTTTTATTCATAAAAATTATCAGGTAATATTAACCATCCAGTTTCTTTAGATTTACAGCCCGGTAAAGTACTTTTCATAAATATGGCCCCCATCTTTTTAAAAGATGGGGGCCATATATTGGCTTTATCAATAAATAGATAGCCATTCGGTACTCACTCGCCTATAAAATACAGGTCTCTATAGTCGAGCATTAAATCAACAGCAGCGCCTATATTCAGCTCCTCGGTTTGCCCGCTGGACAGTGACGTTTCCAGAAGTCGCCCGCCGACCCGTATTTTCACCGTGAAGAACCCTTGAGTTAATTTTATCTGTTCAACTTTGCCGTGCAAAACGGCAACTCCAGAATCAGGCGCTCCTGCGGCAGGAACCGGCTGCAGGATTTCCGGGCGAATGACAGCGAAACAATCCTGCTGATCAGCTTGCTCGATTGCCGGGAAGTCCAGATCAGCATCTAGTGAAAAAAAATGCCCGTCTTTTATTGTGCCGCGAATTATATTTTTCATGCCGAGAAAGGCAGCGACTTTTGCACTTGCCGGGCGTTTGTGCAATTCCATCGCCGTGCCGGTTTGTAAAAGATGGCCTTCATGCATCACGCCAATACGGTCGGACAATTCAAAAGCCTCTTCGCGGTCATGCGTCACGAACAAAACCGTCATGCGAAATTTTTGTTGGATGCGAACAAGCAACTCGCGCATATCTTCACGCAGACCAGGATCGAGTGCACTGAACGGTTCATCCATCAACAGCAGCTGGGGCTCTGTCACTAAAGCCCTGGCAAGTGCCACTCTTTGCTGCTGCCCGCCGCTCAGCTCATGGGGAAACCGGCTGCCGTAGCCTTCAAGATCTACTTGCACAAGCATTTCCCTCGCTTGGGCCAATCGCTTTTTCTTGCTGATTTTTTGCATCTTTAACCCGAATGCCGTATTGTCTTCAACCGTCATATGCGGAAACAATAACGATTGTTGAAAAACCATTGCAAAGCGCCTTGCTTCTGAAGGCACTTGTGTCAAATTACGTGTGCCCATCCATACTTCCCCGCCATCTGCATCGGTTAACCCTGCGACCAGTTTTAAAAGCGTGGTTTTGCCGCAGCCGGACGGCCCAAGCAGCGAGAAAAACTCCCCCTCATGAATAGTCAAGTCAATAGGTTTCAGCGAAAAGCCAAGAGATTGTTTACGGCCGGGCGAGCCGAATTTCCTGCTGATATTTTTAATGTATAAGTTATTCATATTCTCCTCCTAAGCATCGGCGCGTTGAGCAGATTTCTTATTTCGGTAGTATCTCTTCACTGCCGCATCCATTATGAATAAAGCGAAAATAGCCATCCCTGCATAAAGCAATGAATAAGAAGAAGCAATCGCCGGGTCGCCCCCGCTAATAAACGGAAACAATAAAATCGGCAAGGTAACCACTTGCCCTGCCCCGATGAGGAACGTGATCAAGTACTGGCTCAATGAGATCAGTATGCTCAAGCTGGCACCAGCGGCAATGCCCGGTAAAATATGCGGCAGCACCACATAATAAAAGCGCGCCACCGGTCCCGCACCTAACAGCCGTGCCTGATGTTCCCAATCAGCCGACAATGTCCTGTAGCTGATGGTTAACGCGCGCACCACATAAGGCAGTGTCGGCGACAGATGCGCCAGCACAACACCTCCAACCGTTTCCGTCAACCCGATTTGCAAAAACGTCAAATGAATGCCCATCACCGAAACAAAAGGCGGTATTACGATTGGTGCGAAGATTATGGCCTCAAACAGCCACTTGCCCTTCAAGTCGTAACGAGCAAATGCATAAGCAGCCGGTACGGCCAGAAAGATGTTGA
>JASKZU010000241.1 GCA_030147455.1 Planococcus sp. (in: firmicutes)
GCTCGCAGGGCGGCTACGACCTGATTCAGCGCGTTATTGCAGAAAGCAATGTGTAAACAAAAGCCAACAATTATTTTTACAGGCAGCCGCATGCCGAAAGAAGCTCAACAGCTTGCTGTTCGCTGCGGCGCTGCTGTTCAGTATATTCCGCTGATTGAAACGAAACTGATTGATACCGAGGTGCCGGATTTTGATCAATACGATTGGCTGATTTTTACGAGCCGCACCAGCGCAGAAGCATTCTGCCGCCTGACACCGCACGTCACCGCCAAACTGGCAGCTGTCGGCGATAAGACGGCTGAGCTGCTTGCACAACACGGTTACTCGATTGATTTTATTCCGACTGTTTACAGCGCCGACGTGTTTGTCCAAGAGTTTCCTGAAGTTGCAGGAAACGCACGCTGTTTGTTTGTGCGCGGGACATTGGCGAAAGATACGATCTTGTCGATGCCGCTGAACATTGATGAATGGACGGTATACGATACAGTGAAAAAGCAGGACCAAGCTTCTCTATTGGCCAAGCTTGAAGATGTTACCGTCGTCTTTGCCAGTCCATCGGCTGTAGCCGCCTATACAGAAGCAGGCGGCGATTTCCGCCGGATCCAGGCAGCCGCGATCGGGCATATTACCGAAAAGGCGATACTTGATGCGGGCGGCGTAGTTCAATTCCGTCCCCATAAATATACGTACAGTGATGTTATCCATGAAATCATGAAAGGAAGTTGCAGCTCATGAAAGATTTGAAATTTGACCGCCACCGCCGTTTGCGCAATTCAGTAAACCTTCGTGCGATGGTCCGTGAAACATCAATTCAAAAAGAAGATTTTATTTATCCGATTTTCGTTGTTGAAGGAGAAAACATCAAACATGAAATTTCATCCATGCCGGGCGTCCATCATTATTCGATTGACCGTCTTGGCGAGGAATTGGACGAAGTAGTGGAACTCGGCATTCCTTCCGTTATTTTGTTTGGCGTACCGAAAGACAAAGACCCGGTCGGTTCAGAAGCTTATCACGACCACGCTATCACACAAGAAGCGATTCGTTTTGCTAAAGAACGCCATCCAGAACTTGTAGTCATCGCCGATACGTGCCTTTGCCAATACACAGACCACGGCCATTGCGGCGTGATTGAAGACGGGGTCATCCTTAATGACGAGTCGCTCGATTTGTTGGCGCGCACTGCCGTATCGCAGGCAAAAGCAGGAGCAGACATTATCGCCCCATCGAACATGATGGACGGGTTTGTGGCAGCGATCCGCTACGGATTGGATGAAGCTGGATTCAGCCACATTCCGATTATGTCCTATGGCGTCAAATACGCCTCGGCTTATTACGGCCCGTTCCGTGAAGCTGCCCATTCCACACCGCAGTTCGGCGACCGCAAAACTTACCAGATGGATCCGGCAAACCGTATGGAAGCGCTGCGCGAAGCTTCTTCCGATGTGCAAGAAGGCGCAGATTTCATGATCGTCAAACCGGCATTGTCATATCTCGATATTATCCGTGAAGTGCGCGATAACTTTGACATTCCGATTGTCGCTTATAACGTTTCCGGCGAATACGCTATGGTCAAAGCAGCTGCGCAAAACGGCTGGGTGGACGAGGAAAAAATCGTTTTGGAAACATTGCTCAGCATGAAACGTGCGGGCGCTGATATATTGATGTCGTACCATGCAAAAGATGCAGTACGCTGGCTGGAGGGGAAATAAGATGGGATACGAACGTTCAAAAGAAGCATTTGAAGAAGCGAAAACATTGATGCCCGGCGGTGTAAACAGCCCGGTCCGTGCATTTAAATCGGTTAATATGGACCCGATTTTCATGCAGTCCGGAAGCGGCGCGACCATCAAGGACATCGACGGCAATACATATATCGATTATGTGCTGTCATGGGGGCCGCTGATTTTGGGTCATGCCCATCCCGAAGTAGTTGCTGCTATTCAAGAGCAGGCAACACTCGGCACTTCCTTCGGGGCACCAACCGAACTCGAAAATGAGATGGCGAAACTTGTCCAGGAACGCGTACCGTCGATTGAAATGATCCGCATGGTGTCATCCGGTACTGAAGCAACGATGAGTGCTCTTCGTGTGGCACGGGGCTATACAGGACGCAACAAAATTTTGAAGTTTGAAGGTTGCTATCACGGCCATGGCGACAGCTTGCTGATTAAAGCAGGGTCCGGCGTTGCGACGCTCGGCTTGCCGGATTCACCTGGTGTGCCGGAATCGGTCGCGAAAAATACGATTACCGTTCCGTACAACGATTTGGAAAGCGTGCGTCTTGCATTCCGTGAATACGGCGACGACTTGGCGGCAGTTATTGTAGAACCAGTTGCCGGAAACATGGGCGTTGTCCCGCCGGAAGACGGCTTTTTGCAGGAACTTCGCAACTTGACGCACGAAAACGGCACTGTCCTTATTTTCGATGAAGTCATGACCGGGTTCCGCGTCGGCTATACATGTGCACAAGGACATTACAACGTAACACCGGATATGACATGCCTCGGCAAAGTAATCGGCGGGGGGCTTCCTGTTGGTGCATTCGGCGGCAAACGTGAAATTATGGAACAAGTGGCTCCGAGCGGTTCGATTTACCAGGCCGGCACATTGTCCGGCAACCCGCTTGCAATGCGTGCCGGATTTGAAACGCTGTCGCGCTTGAATGAAGACAGTTATGAGTTATTCCGCGAGCGTGCTGACCAATTAGAGCAAGGCTTCCGAGAAGCTGCAGAAAAATACAATATCCCGCACACGGTCAATCGTGCCGGATCGATGATTGGATTTTTCTTCACGAACGAGAAAGTCACGAACTTTGAGACAGCCTCCACTTCTGATTTAGCATTGTTCGCCGACTATTACCGCTTGATGGCGGAAGAAGGCATTTTCCTGCCGCCGTCACAGTTTGAAGGCATGTTCTTATCAACTGCCCATACACCAGAACACATCGAACGCACCGTCCAAGCGTTCCATACGGTATTTGAAAAACTGGCCCGGTAACGGTGAGAGCAAAACTGCCTGCAAAAGTCACACTCGACTTTTTCAGGCATTTTTTTGTTTTAAAAAGCAATCCAATCTGCAATGAAACAGCTTGCGTTTTTCTGTTAAAATAAAATGAGATGTTTTTTAAAACGAAAGTTGGTATTTTTGTGAAACGGTTTCTTTTAACCCTGGCAATTGCACTGGCGGCTGGATTTCTCCTGAGCTTGACAGGTCTTTTCCTGCCGTGGTTGCTTGGTCCGATGGCGGCATTTCTCCTATTGCGCCAGGTTACAAACCTGCAGTTCTACTGGCCTAAAATATTCCGTACAATCGGTTTGCTGCTGCTCGGCGTCCAAATCGGCGCATCGTTTACACGAGAATCGGTTTTGCTGATGATAGTGGATTTGCCGTATTTACTCGTCATGACAGTAGCAGTGGTCGCTTTTTCGCTGGCACTCGGCCTATTGTTCCAACGCATGACCCGCGTGACATTATCAACGGCGCTGCTCGGTTCAATGCCCGGCGGCTTGTCGCAGATGGTCGTCATTGCAGAAGACGTAAAATCCTCCAATGTGACGATTGTGTCTGTTATGCAGACGTTTCGCGTCTTGCTGATTGTTTTTGCCGTTCCGTTTGTGGCTTCTTTATTTGTGGGGCGCGGACCTGAACAAAGCGTCCAGTCGGGCTTTCAGTTTTCGCTGTATGTCACAGGCATTGCCCTTGTTTTAGGGTGTGTTTTTTACTGGGGCATGCGGCGAATTTCTTTCCCTGCAGTGGAGCTGATGGCGCCGGTGCTGGCGATGACAATTGTGCAGGCAATCACGGGCAATGAATTGATTGCCATGCCTCCTGTTTTGATCGTTGCTGCACAAATCTTGATCGGAACACACCTTGGCTTATCGATGGAAAAGCTGAGCGAGTCGCTGAACAGCCGCCTGGCAGGAGCCGTTCTGCTGAACACGGTGCTTTTGATGATTTTCTCGGCAGGCCTTGCCTATGGGCTGCAGCTTGTCTTGCCGGGATATCTGTTTGTGGATTTGTTCCTGAGCGCTGCTCCCGGGGGCATGGCGGAAATGACGATTACGGCTTTAGAAGCGGGTGCGGATGTCCCGCTTGTGACAAGCTTTCATTTGTTCCGGCTGTTTTTTATCCTTTTGGTGGCGGCCCCGGCCGTAGCTTACTATGTGAAAAAGCTTGACGCTAAATCAAGCTATTGAGTACAATAAGAGCAACAGGATATTTATGCGTAGATGAGGATAGTAAAGTGTCGGGATCATTTCAGAGAGAAAGCCGGTTGGTGAAAGGCTTTCATGGTCCATACTTGAATGTCACCTCGGAGCAGTGGCCGTGAAGCGAGTAGCGGCGACCGGATGCGAATCCGTTATCGAACTTGAGAGCCGGGCGCAATTTACCCGTGTATAAAGGTGGTACCGCGAAAAACTCCTTCGTCCTTTACGTGACGACAGGAGTTTTTTTGTACCCAATTTTTCAGGTTCAGCACTAAACAAAGCTGGTTTACCGGCTAAAAGGAGGAAAATGGATGAGCAAGCAATTATCAACGAAATACGAACCGCAAACAATCGAACAAGGCCGTTATGACTGGTGGGTGGAAAACCAATTTTTCGAAGCCAAGCCTGAGAGCGGCAAGACGCCGTATACAATCGTGATCCCGCCGCCGAACGTAACCGGGAAACTTCACCTCGGCCATGCGTGGGATACAACCTTGCAGGATATTTTGACGCGCATGAAGCGCATGCAGGGCTATGACGCGCTTTGGCTGCCGGGCATGGACCATGCCGGCATCGCAACGCAGGCAAAAGTAGAAGGCAAACTAAAAGAAGAGGGACGCTCGCGCCACGGCATGGGCCGCGAAGCATTTCTTGAGGAATCGTGGAAGTGGAAAGAGGAATATGCGGGGCATATCCGTACGCAATGGTCAAAACTTGGCCTGGGCCTCGATTATTCCCGTGAGCGTTTCACGCTTGATGAAGGTTTGTCGGAAGCAGTACGCGAAGTATTCGTCAAATTATACGAGAAAAAACTTATTTATCGCGGCAAATACATCATCAACTGGGACCCTGCGACGAAAACAGCGATTTCAGATATCGAAGTTATTTACAAAGACGTTCAAGGCGCGTTCTACCATATGCGCTATCCGCTTGCAGACGGCAGCGGCCACATTGAAGTTGCTACGACGCGTCCAGAGACAATGCTCGGGGATACAGCCGTTGCGGTTCACCCGAGAGATGAGCGCTATCAGCATTTAATCGGCAAAAAAGTCATCTTGCCGATCGTTGGGCGTGAAATTGAAATTGTCGCTGACGACTATGTAGATAGAGAATTCGGCAGCGGGGCAGTGAAGATTACGCCTGCGCATGACCCGAATGACTTTGAAATCGGCAATCGCCACGACTTGGAACGCGTGCTCGTTATGCACGAAGACGGGTCGATGAACGAAAATGCCGGGAAATACGAAGGCATGGATCGTTTTGAATGCCGCAAAGCCATCGTCAAAGACCTTCAGGACATGGATGTTTTGTTCAAAATCGAAGAGCATATGCATTCGGTTGGACATTCCGAACGCAGCGGAGCCGTTGTAGAGCCGTATTTGTCGACGCAATGGTTTGTGGATATGAAGCCGCTCGCACAAGCAGCGGTCGATAGCCAAAACAGCGACGATGCTGTTAAATTTGTGCCCGACCGTTTTGAAAAAACCTATTTGCACTGGATGGAAAACATCCGCGACTGGTGCATTTCCCGTCAACTCTGGTGGGGCCACCAAATCCCGGCATGGTACCACAATGAAACAGGCGAGATTTTTGTCGGGCACGAAGCGCCGGAAGATGCTGAAAACTGGACGCAAGATGAAGATGTGCTCGATACATGGTTCTCATCTGCCCTGTGGCCGTTCTCGACACTCGGCTGGCCGGAAGAAAACGATGAACTGAGCCGCTATTATCCGACCGATGCCCTCGTGACGGGCTATGATATTATCAACTTCTGGGTATCGCGGATGATTTTCCAGGCACTTGAATTCACCGGAGAAAAGCCGTTTAAAGATGTATTAATCCACGGGCTTGTCCGCGACGCAGAAGGACGCAAAATGTCCAAGTCGCTCGGCAACGGCGTAGATCCGATGGATGTCATCTCAGAGTACGGGGCAGACTCGCTGCGCTATTTCCTGGCGACGGCTTCATCTCCTGGACAGGACTTGCGCTTCTCGATGGAAAAAGTCGAATCGGTCTGGAACTTCGCCAATAAAATTTGGAACGCTTCACGCTTTGCGATGATGAATATGGAAGGCATGCAGCACGCCGATATCGACTTGTCCGGCAAAAAATCTGTGGCCGACACATGGATTTTGACGCGCCTGAACGAAACGATCGACCAAGTGACAGACCTGGCCGAGCGCTACGAGTTCGGAGAAGTCGGGCGTTTGCTGTACAACTTTATCTGGGATGATTTCTGCGACTGGTATATCGAAATGGCCAAACTGC
>JASKZU010000266.1 GCA_030147455.1 Planococcus sp. (in: firmicutes)
GGCAATTTTGTCGGGTTGCTGATTTTGTCAGTAATTTGTTCATTGCCGATTCTTTCGCCGTTGCTCGGGCCGGGTGCGGTAATTGCACAGGTAGTAGGTGTGTTGGTCGGTGTAGAGATTGGGCGCGGCAATATCCCGCCAGAGCTGGCACTTCCTGCATTGTTTGCCATTAACCCGCAAGTAGGGGCGGATTTCGTGCCGGTCGGGCTGACTCTTGGAGAAGCTGAACCAGAGACAATCGAGGTCGGTGTTCCTGCGGTACTGGTTTCCCGCATGATTACCGGACCGCTCGCAGTTGTCATTGCGTACTTGTTCAGCTTTGGATTGTATTAAATGAGGGGGAAATTAGGTGGAGAACATTATGACTAAAAAATATCAGGCTACTATTACAGAAATCGGTGAAGAAGTAGGATTGTTTGCAGAAGAAAATATGATGGTCATTTTTAACGACACTGTTCCAGAAGAGCTTCGTTCATTTGCCGTTATCCATGAAAAAGCGGATTTGCTGGAACAGGTAGAAGCGGGAGACTTTCTGGAAATCAATGACGAGCGCTTTGAAATTCTTTTTGTAGGCGACAAAGTGAACGAAACGCTTCAAGACATCGGGCACTGCACGATCGCTTTTACAGGAGATGTAACAGCGAACTTGCCTGGGACCATGTGCGTCGAAAAGAAACCTTTGCCTGAAGTGGCACTGGGAGCCCAAATACGTATATTAAAAGCCTAACAAAAAGGAGACTGGACCATGCTTGGTATAAATAGAAAGCTCGAGCAACTGGAAAAAGAAGGAACTGTCATCAAGGTGGGCCTGGTAGGTGCCGGGCAGATGGGAAGAGGTATGGTCTCACAGATTGAAAATATGTCAGGCATGCGTGTGGTCGTCACTGCAGACATCCAACTTGAGAATGTGGTCAATGCCTATTTAAAAGCGGGCGTTGCAGATTCTGATATTGTCAAAACCAATCAAGCTGAAGAGGCGGCCGATGCGATTCGTGCGGGCAAAGTCGCAGCAACCACTGACGCACAGTTGGTCACTTCTTCTGCAGAAATAGATGTCGTCGTCGATGCTACCGGTGTTCCGGACATCGGCGCGAAAATCGCATGGGACGCCATTTTAAACAAAAAGCACATTGTCATGTTAAATGTGGAAGCTGACGTAACGATCGGTCCGTTGCTTATGAAAATGGCTGATGCCAGCGGTGTTGTTTACACCGGGACTGCCGGGGATGAGCCTGGCGCCATTATGGAATTGTACGATTTTGCAGATGCGCTCGGCTTTGAAGTAGTAGCGCTCGGCAAGGGCAAAAACAATCCGTTGAATTTGGCAGCAAACCCTGACACCGCAGCGGAAGAAGCGGCAAGAAAAGGCGCAAGCGCGAAGATGCTCGCTTCTTTCCAGGACGGCACCAAAACGATGGTTGAAATGACCGCAGTGGCCAATGCTACGGGCTTTCTGCCGGATACGCCAGGTATGCATGGTTTTGCAAGCGATGTTAAAGGACTTCCCGAAATCTTCAAGTTAAAACAAGACGGCGGGCAAGTCGGCAATAAGAAAATTGTCGAGTACATCAACGGCGTCGCGCCAGGCGTTTTTGCGATCATTGCTTCCGAAAAAGAAGAAGTCAATCACGAAATGCAGTACTTAAGCATGGGTGAAGGGCCCAATTACGTGCTTTATCGCCCCTATCATTTAACCAGCTTGGAGACGCCGATTTCCATTGCGCGAGCGTATATTTACAACGAAGCAACGATTGCGCCGTGGAAAGGCCTTCAAGCGGAAACGGTGACCGTCGCAAAAACTGACCTTGAAGAAGGCCAATTCCTGGATAGCATTGGCGGCTTTACCGTTTATGGAAGCATTCTTTCAGCTGCAGATGCGCAGGAAAAGAACGCTTTACCGCTCGGCCTGGTGGACCGCAACGTTCAGTTGAAACGCTCGATCCAAAAAGGTGAAATTATTTCTTATGATGATGTCGTGCAAACGAAAGAGTCGACCATATGGCGGCTGCGACGTATGCAGGACGAGACGTTTGCTGTAAAGCCATAGATTATAAAAACCGGATTTTAACTTTCTGCTTCATGTTTCAACGATACTAGAAAAAGATTCTAATCATCGTGAAGAAACGTTAAATATCTAAGCGAGAAGGTGTTCGAGTATGAAAGTGAAAAAAATGGAAGCTGGATTATACTGCTTGAATTGCAAAGAAGAAGTCAACCATGAAGTGACATACATCAACGACGATATTAAAAGCATCAGTTGTCTTGAGTGCGGACGGACAATCGACATGAACATGAATCTTAAAAAAGAGTTCTATAAAGAAGTATACGACCGCATCGCCAGCAAACCAACACGAATAACAAAAGAGTATCGTGAAGATCTGAGCCGGCTGGTTCTTTCACTTCCTTTTCGAACAATCAGGAAGCCTTACCGGATTTTAAAAGAAGTTCATTCTTCCCGTAAAGTTATCAACACGTACGATTCAAAGAAAAAATAATATTTTGCTGCCAAAGAGCCCAACTTCTAAAGTGAAAGAGAAGTTCGGCTCTTTTATTCTTGACGAAAAATCTGAAAAGACTTATAATTTTTACATATGTTAAGAGTAATAACAAATGTAAAAAGAGGAGGGCTATTCATGACACAACTCATAAATTTACCGTCGAATGTGCAGGAAAGGGATTTAGCAAATCTGCTAAAACAAATGTGGCAGATTCGGTTTTTTGAAGAAAAGGTTGATGAATTTTTTGCCAAAGGAATGATTCACGGAACGACGCATTTAGCAGTAGGGCAAGAAGCATCGGCAGTAGGTTCAATCGCTGTGCTGGAGGAACACGATAAGATTACGAGTACGCATCGGGG
>JASKZU010000279.1 GCA_030147455.1 Planococcus sp. (in: firmicutes)
CCAGCTCGAAAGCGGAAAGGCTTTTTTATCAATTTAACGGACGCCGAGCGCCATTTTAGCATAACGCGACATATGGTCTTTGCTCCATACTGGCTGCCAGACGATTTTTACATCGACTTCTTCTACTTCAGGCAGTTCATATAGCGACGTCTTCACCATTTGAACAATTTGCGGGCCCATTGGGCATCCCATAGAAGTTAGTGTCATTGTCACAACACAAAAACCATCCTCGGATAGCACGACGTCATAGACAAGACCTAAGTTGACGATATCAACGCCAAGTTCCGGGTCAATGACATTTTCCAGTGCGCCCAGCAAGTAATCTTTTGTTTCCTGATCCATAAAAATCCCTCCATTTCCTATTACTGATTATCTTACCAAACATTGAAGCCGATTGAAATCGACTTGCTTATGCCTTTACTTTCGCTGCCAGCCAATCAGTCGCGGTCAGCATGCCGCGACGCGTAACCGCGTGGGCCGCTTCTGTTTCTTTCATAAAGTGCAGCCGTTCAGGATAAGCGGCGTAATCCTCCTGAAGTGCGTGGTAGAGGCGATTGGTCGGCTCGAACGGAACAGTCGGGTCTTTGACGCCATGCCAGAAAAATACTGGACGGCCGTTTAATGCCTGACGATTCAAACTGATGTCAAAGCGGGACAATGCCTGAAGCATGCCCTCTTTTTCAGCTTCAGTCAACGGCAGTTCAAAACCGCGTGATTCATATTGCCGCATCTGCGCTTTCGCCAGCTCGACGTAATTGCCCGAGCCCATCATGACAGTCGCCGCTTTGATCCACGGATGTGTGGCCAAAGCCCCGAGTGTCGTGATGCCCCCCATCGATGTTCCGCCGACTGCAGGTTCTCCTGCTGCCAGTCCGCGTGTTTGCAGCTCATCGCGCAGCAACGCCAGCTCTTCGATAGAAGTCAGGACGACTTCCCAGAAACGCAAGCTGATTTGGACTTCATCAAGCGATTCATCGCGTTCGCCGTGCAGCAAAGCATCCGGCAAAATAACGCGGATTCCTTTTTGCGCCCATTGCCAGGCGAAGTGAAGGTTATGTTCTTTGGCGCTTGTGTGACCATGGAGAAAAATGACGGTCGGCAATGCTCCGCCTGTGTAGCCTTCTGGTGTGATATGTAAAACAGGGATATGCCCCCAGCGTTCTTTTTCAACATTCATGCGTCTCACTCCTCTGTTTAAATGCTACCAATTTTCTCCTGGACACGCAAACAACCAGCCGCAAATCTGGTTTTTTTGACGAATGGGCAGGATTACCGATACACTGAGAAGAGTTAGAAAGGAGTCGGATTTTTTTATGAAACCGCATTTAATTGTACTGGACTTGGACGGCACATTGTTGACCGACCAGAAAGTCATCTCGCCAAAAACAAAAAGCATTTTGGAAAAAGCTAAACAGCAAGGGCACCAAATTATGATTGCTACAGGGCGCCCTTACCGCGCCAGTGAAATATATTACCGTGAACTGGGCCTGACAACGCCAATCGTCAACTTCAACGGGGCCTTTGTCCACCATCCCAATAACGATAGCTGGGGCCTCCACCATACGCCAATCAATTTAAACACTGTGCACGAGGTCGTAGAATCCATGCACGATTTTGATTTCCACAACATCGTTGCGGAAGTAATGGACGATGTATATGTGCACCACCACGACGAAAAGTTGATGGACATCTTCAGCTTTGGCGATCCTACTATCACGACTGGCGATTTGAGAAGCTATTTAAAAACAGATCCCACTTCCATCCTGATTCATGCACCGTTCGAAAAAGTACCGGCGATTCACGCTCACTTATCGGAAGTTCATGCAGAAGTGATCGACCATAGACGCTGGGGGGCGCCGTGGCATGTTATTGAAATTGTGCGCTCAGGCATGAACAAAGCAGTCGGCATCGAACATGTCTCCAAATCACTGGATATCCCGAAAGACCGAATCATTGCTTTCGGCGACGAAGACAACGACCTGGAAATGATCGACTATGCAGGTGTCGGCGTTGCGATGGGGAATGCGATCGATCCATTGAAAAACATCGCCAATGAAATTACATTAAGCAACAACGAAGACGGCATCGCCCAACTGCTTATGGACCGTTTGAAACTAACTATTTAAAGGGAGGTTCTTCAATGAGGTTATTTGCTGACAGTGCTTCTGATTTGCCGAAAGAGTTTTTTGAACAGGAAAGCGTCGTGTTGTTTCCGCTGCGCGTTCATATTGGCGACAAGGAATTTGAAGACATCCGTACAATCGATTCTTCGAAAGTATATGAATCCATCCGTTCAGGCATTCAACCGAAAACATCTCAAGCGTCTCCGGAAGAAATGCTAAAGGCGTTCGAACAATTGGCCGTGGACGGTGAAGAAGGCTTTTATGTCGCCTTTTCTTCTGAATTATCGGGCACTTATGCAACGGCAGTCATGGCTGCCGATCAGGTCCGGGAAGAACATCCAGAGTTGCAGCTGACGATCATCGATTCTAAAGCTGCATCGCTCGGATACGGCCTGCTCGTCAAAGAAGCTGTGAAATTGCGCGATGCTGGGGAAACCTTGGACAATATCGCCCAGAAAATTCAATTCAAGGCAGACCATCTGGAAAGTTTATTTACCGTTGAAGATCTCGATTATATGGCCAAAGGCGGCCGGATTTCCAAAGGCAGTGCATTTGTCGGCGGCTTATTGAACATCAAGCCACTGCTTCATGTTGAACAAGGCAAACTCGTGCCAATCGAAAAACTGCGCGGCCGTAAAAAAGTCATCAAACGCATGATCGAATTGATGAAAGAACGCGGCAACAACCTTGACCAGCAGACCATTGCCATCAGCCACGCCGATGACTTGGCAATTGCCAACAGCTTGAAAGAGGAAATCGATGCAGCCTTCAGCCCGAAAGCAGTCGAGATTTATATGATCGGTTCAGTAATCGGCGCTCATACGGGCCCTGGGACACTTGCTTTGTTTTTCTATAATCAAATCGACTGAAGGAGTGGCAGCGCATGAAAAAAATCATCATCGTTGGTGCGGTCGGCGGCGGCGCGACCGCCGCTGCGCAAATTCGCTATTATGACAAGCAAGTGGAAATTGCTGTTTACGACCGCGACTCCACAATGTCGTACGCAGCATGCGGCACTCCCTACGTAATTGGCGGTATAATTGAAGACGAGACGTCCCTTCTTGCGGCAAATCCGGAGCAGTTTAAAACCAAACGCAACATTGACGTGAAGCTGGAACATGAAGTAATTGAAATCCGCCGGCAAGAGCAGGAAGTGCTCGTACGCAACTTGAGGACCGGCGAAGAATTCACGGATGCTTATGATGCCTTGATTTTATCTCCGGGCGGAAGCGCCGTGACGCCGGACATTCCAGGTTTTAACCAGTCCAATGTCTTTACGCTTCGCAGCTACGGGGATATGCAAGCCATCCAAGCCTTTATCGAGCAAGAAAAACCGACGCACTGCGTCGTATCCGGCGCTGGCTATATCGGGCTCGAAATGGCGGAAAACTTAAAACACCGGGGTATGGAAGTCGACATTGTCCACAAATCGCCGCATATCTTGTCTATTTTAGATCAAGACTTGTCCCGGTTGCTGCATGCAGAACTGGAAGCAAATGGCGTAACAGTCCACACAAAAAGCGTGATTGAGAAGATCAGCGATCGTATGGTCACACTTTCAAGCGGCAAACAGCTGAAAGCGGACTTGGTGATTGTGAGCATCGGCTTAAAACCGAATACAAAGCTCGCTGAAGGGGCAGGACTTCCCATCGGCCCAACCGGCGGCATCGAAACAAATGATTTTATGCAAACGGCGGATCCCGCAATTTATGCCATCGGAGATGCATCTGAAAATGTAGACATGGTGACAGATGAACCTAAGCGCGTGCCGCTTGCAGTACCTGCCCACAGGCAGGCATTTATTGCAGCGCGCCATATAACGGGACATCCTATTGCAAAAAAAGGCTTGCTTGGCACGTCCATCTTAAAAGTATTCGATTTGGATGCAGCGATGACAGGACTGACAGAAACGGATATCCATAAAAAAGGGCTTTCAGCTGAAACATTGATCCATACCGGCAATTCCAATGCCGGCTATTATCCTGACCACAGTAAATTGACGCTGAAGGTTCATTACGATCCTGACACACGGAAACTCCTAGGTGCGCAGTGCGTCGGCGGAAAAGGCGTCGACAAACGCATTGACGTCATCGCAACAGCCATCTATGCCGGGCTGACAATTGATGATCTGCAGGCGCTGGAATTATGCTATGCACCGCCATATTCCTCGCCTAAAGACCCAGTTAATATGATTGGTTATAAAGCAATTCGCTGAAATTCAAAAAGCCGCAGACACATCCTCGTGTCTGCGGCTTTTTGTTTAATTAACGGATTCCATTTGTTTCTTTTTTGCCGCTCGGTCTGCTTTTCGCTGTCTGCCTTTTTTCCAGACAACCCATAAAAAGCCCATGAAAATTAAGTACATCAATCCAAGCGTGACAATATAGGCCGTATTCAGTCCTCTTTTTTCTGTGATGTGATACGTTTCTGCAAGCTCGCGGTCCAGCGTCAGCCGGTATTCGCCGTTGTCATTCGGCCGAACGATATCGTTTTCAAATAGGCCGCGCAGTTCCATTCCTTCTTCAACTACGCCTGGAGCAAGCGTCAGGTTTTTTGTTACGGAAGAGTTGTTGATCGCAATGATCCACGCTTCTTCGTCATTGGAACGCTTGAAGACCATCCATCCGTCTTCTTCATGCAGCATTTCAAAATCGCCTGTGCGTAGTGCTTCTGACGAATTGCGCAGCAAGTTTAAGTTTGTAATATAGTCGATCAAATCTTTTTCGACTGCCATATCCAGAATTTGATGCGATTCCGGAAGTGCTTCGCCATTCATCGCCGTTTCCGAACCATATTGAACGACCGGGATTCCCGGCATCGTCAGCAGCTGTGCGAACAGCATGCGCCAACGCGTCGGCGGGTATCCGCGCGCTTCCACAATATCCGCTGTAAAGCGCGAACCCGCAAGCGAATCGGTGCGAATCAGTTTTCCTGAAGACTGCTCCATCAAATTGGGAAGTTCAGTCAGCGGCTCATCAAACATGCGGTAGCTTTCCCGCAAAGCTTCCTCGACTCCTGGCTGCACGACTGCGTCAAAGCCTGCTTGCGCTTCCATTTCTGCATCAGCCAGCATATAAAAATCGCCATCGCTTTTCATTTCTTCAGAAAAGCGCTCAATAAACGCAGCATTGAGCTCGGCAGACTGCTGCAGGCGCACGCCGTCTACCGGATAATCG
>JASKZU010000280.1 GCA_030147455.1 Planococcus sp. (in: firmicutes)
TCGTGCTTACTGTACGGGGTTTGCTTGCATCATTGGAAAAAGCCATCAGAAAAATCCCTATTTATACCAATTTTAAACCTACTTATGCTAAGGTGAAAGAAAAGAAAAACAGAGGATGACGAATATGATTTTTTTGAAAATACTTTTAGCCATTGGAGCCTTGAGCAGCATGACAATAGGCGCCTATGTGTACTTCCACGCAGAAACCAAAGATGTCAGCTCTTTGGTTAACTGGGTGCCGCTTCTCAACATTACGTTGATTTTAATAATATTGGCCATTCATAAGATGGAGCAGGCTGCAAAAAAGAAGAATGGCCAGTTAACCAATGGCTGACTATTACAAGCCTCTGGCACTTTTATGTTTTGTCATATCCATACTCGCCTGGATGCCGAATCTTGTTTTCCAGGTACCGAGCCCGTTGTATTTGCTGACGTTTGTTTTGGGCCCGGTCGGTGCGATACTCGCCGGTTTTGGACGGCAATATCTTTTGCTTGCGTTGAACGTTCTCATGTTTTTCAGCTTTTTTATCTTAATGGCATTCGGCTATTGGGCAGCGTCGCTTTCTTCTTGAACCTGCCAAAGCTCGCTACTTCTTAAAACCGGATAAAATCCGGTTTTTCTTTTTATCATTTTCCGGCCGGCTTCTCCAGGAATTCCTGTTTCAGAATGCTCATCCTTAGGCGGTCAACGAATTCGCCGTTTCTCCACCGGTCCTGCCTTAAAATGCCTTCTTCAATATAGCCTATCCGCCGGTAGGAAGCGATGGCTTGGGCATTATCCACTTCCACTCGCAGCCAAATTTTATTCAGGTTCAATTCGCCAAATCCCCATGAGAGCATTTCGTTCATCGCTGCAAGGCCGTAGCCTTTTCCCCAATATGCTTTTTCACCAATAGCGATGCCCAGCTCCGCATGCCGGTTCGGCCGGTCGATGTTTTTCAGGTCAATCCAGCCGATATGGCGTCCGTCTTCTGCCAAAATCGCTTTTTGTTCATAGCCGTTCGATTTCGCGATGCACATCTTTATCCAGCCTTCGGTTTCTTCTTTGCTGAAGGGCGGATACTTATCAGGCATGTTCAAATGCCTGGTCACTTCTGGATCGAGCATCCAGCGGTAACGGTCATCAGCATCAAGAACATTCAATTCCCTCAACTGAACAGGCGGCAGTTTTGTTGCATCCATGTTCATCCCTCCAGTAAATACCTTCTTCTTCAATACGCCTTAGCCCAGTAAACAAGTTCTGTGGCCGGTTTTCCGCAGCATACGCATGTGTCCGAGACAGCCGGTTCGTTGAACGGGATGCAGCGGGAGGTGGCTTGTGTTTTTTCTTTGATCCCGTCTTCGCATGCTTGGTCGCCACACCACATCGCTTTGATAAACCCGCCGTGGGCTTCGAGTGTTTCTTCGAATTCGTCCATCGTCAGGGCGGTTCTTGTTTCTTTCAGACGGTGAGCAAGGGCCTTGTCGTATAAAGCTGTTTGGATGTCTTCAAGCAAGCGTTGAATCTCGCCTTCCAACTGACCTAGCGCCACTTCGGTTTTTTCGCCAGTATCTCTTCTCACCAATACGGCCTTTTGTTTTTCGATGTCTTTCGGCCCGATTTCGAGGCGGATCGGAATGCCTTTCATTTCGGACTCGTTGAATTTCCAGCCCGGCTTTTTGTCGCTTGCATCGATGCCGACGCGCACGGACGCCTTTAGCGAATCATGTATGTTGTAAGCGGCATCGAGGACACCTTCTTTATGCTGCGCGATCGGTACAACCAATACTTGCGTCGGCGCGACTTTTGGCGGCAGGACAAGGCCGTTATTGTCCCCGTGCACCATGATCATTGCTCCGATGATACGCGTCGTAAAGCCCCAAGAGGTCTGGTGAACCGGCTCTAGTTTGCCTTCACGGTTTAAAAATTCAATGCCGAACGTTTTTGCAAATCCCGTTCCCAAGTTGTGTGAGGTGCCGGACTGCAGCGCTTTGCCGTCGTGCATCAGGCTTTCAATCGTATAGGTATATTTTGCTCCAGCGAATTTCTCTTTTTCGGTTTTTCTGCCTTTAACGACTGGAATCGCCAGCAGGCGTTCGCAAATATCGGCGTAGACTTCGAGCATTTGAAGCGTTTCTTCATGAGCGTCACGCTCGGTTTCATGGCACGTATGTCCTTCCTGCCACAAGAATTCCAGCGTGCGCAAAAACGGGCGTGTCGTTTTTTCCCAGCGTACAACATTTGCCCATTGGTTATACAGCTTCGGCAAGTCGCGATAGGAGTGGATGATATTTTTATAATGCTCGGCAAACAGGACTTCCGATGTCGGCCGGATGCATAACCGCTCAGCAAGTTCTTCGTCTCCGCCGTGCGTCACCCAGGCAACTTCAGGCGCAAACCCTTCAATATGATCTTTTTCTTTTTGGAGCAGGCTTTCCGGAATCAGCAATGGCATGTAGACATTGTCATGTCCAGTTCGCTTGATTTCCCCGTCCAGTTCTGTTTTGATGTTCTCCCAAATCGCATAACCGTAAGGACGGATGACCATCGAGCCTCGGACGCTCGAATAATCCACCAGCTCCGCTTTCGTGACCACATCGGTGTACCACTGCGCAAAATCTTCTTCCATACCGGTAATTTGTTCCACCATTTGCTTTTTCATCCTTTTTCTCCTCCTCCAAAATACGACAAAAAAGCGCTGCTTTAAACAAAGGGACCCGTGGAGGTGGTACCACCCTTATTTAAAGCAACGCTTTACTCTCTAGAATCGGTAACGGGATCAGCCGCCGTATTTTTCAATACAGGTATGAAAGGCAGGTTCGGCAACCAGGCTCTGGGCATCTCGCAGCTTTCAATGCCCTCTCTGAAAAAGGTTGTTTGCCTACTAGTCCTTAAACGCGCACTAGGAATCGTTTTTAAATTTTATTCAGATTAATCGAAATAGCCAAATAAGTCAACTGCCTATTTTTTCGGCCGGATATGCCTGTTGGAGGCACGGTGTCGGGGATGTTCAGGCAGGATGGAATTCACCAAAGCTTTTACAGCAGGGTGCTTGGAGGTAAAAACTTCGTCTTTGTCCAAATAAATTTCAGCGATTCGGCCTTGCTGCATAACCGCAAGCGAATCGGAAATCGTGTAGGCGGCACGGATATCGTGCGTGATAAATAAATAAGACAGGCCGTGGCTCGTTTTGAGCTCCTGCAGCAGTTCCAAAATCCTCGTTTGGTTGACCATATCAAGGCTGCTGACGGATTCGTCCAGGATGATCAATTTTGGTTTCAGCGCAATCGCCCGGGCGATGCTGATGCGCTGCAGCTGCCCGCCGCTGAATTGCCGCGGGTATTTTTTCATGTCGTCGCTGCTCAACCCGACCATTTCCAATAAGCTTGCCACTTGCCGCTTTTGCTCAGCAGCTGTCAGGTTTTCATAATTGTCGAGCGGTTCACCGATGATTTTCTCGGCAGAAAGCCTTGGATTGACCGAAGAATAGCTGTCCTGGAACACCACCTGCAAATCTCTGCGCATTTTCCGGCGCGTTTTGGCATCCATCGCGTATAAATCCTGTCCCTGAAAAATCACTTGGCCCTTCTGCGGTTTTTCAAGGCCAAGAATGACTTTGCCAAGCGTGCTTTTTCCGGCGCCGCTCGTGCCGAGAAGCCCCATGCAGCTGCCTTCTTCGATCGACAGCGAAACATCGGAGAGAACGGGTGGAGGATTCGATCTGCGCCAAAAAGAACGAGAGGCGCCATATGAATGGGTAATGTCTTTGACTTCCAGTAAACTCATGGCCTTCTCCTTCTTTCGGGCTCGAATTAAATAACGAGGCGGCTCAACGGTTCAGCGAACGGCAATGCCGGCCGTGCCTGCAATAGGGTTTTCGTGTATTCGTGCTGCGGATAATCGAACAGGCGGCACGCTTCCGCTTTTTCGACGATGCGGCCGTTTTGCATCACTGCCACGTCATCCGCCAGTTCCGAAATCACGCCAAGATCATGTGAAATCAATAGGATCGCCGTTCCGCATTCAGTGCGCAAACGGTCCAGCTCGTTCAATACTTGAAGCTGATTGGTCACATCAAGCGCGGTAGTCGGCTCGTCGGCAATCACAACAGATGGGCGCAGGCACATGGAAATGGCAATCATGACTCGCTGCAGCATGCCGCCGCTCAATTGAAACGGGTATTTTTTCATCAGCTTGGCAGGCTCCTGCAAATTCATCGCTTCGAGTGACGTGACCGCCAGTTCGACTGCCTGCTTTTTGCTTAAGCCCGTGTGGGTGCGGATCGTTTCAACAAACTGGTTGCCGATTGTGTAAACCGGCGTAAAAGCGTTCATCGGATTTTGCATAATAAAGCCGATTTCTTTTCCGCGGATGTTGCGCATTTCTTTCGGCTTCAAGCCGTTCAATTCGTTTCCGTGCAGTTTGATGCTGCCATCGACTTCCATTGTCTGGCTGTTCAGCAGGCCGAGCAACGCCATAGACGTCACTGTTTTGCCGCTGCCGCTTTCGCCGACAAGTCCAAGCACTTTCCCTGGCTTTAACTCCAGGTTGACGTTCTGCACCAATGGCAGCTTCCCCCGGCCGGATCTTGCCGCTATATTCAAATTGCTAACCTGCAATACATTGCGCTGTGTTTCCATTTATCCTGTTCCCCTTTCAGTAGCGCCGTTTGACGCCAAACCGCTCTGATAAAGATTCACCAATGACGTTAAAGGAAATAACCACAAACAAAATCATTAAACCTGGATATAGCATCAATTCCGGATGGCTGCGTATGAAACTCGTACCTTCGTGGATCATAGCGCCCCATTCCGGCGTAGGCGGCTGAATGCCGAGCCCAAGGAACGACAAAGCGGAAATATCCATAATCGCCCAGCCCATCTCGAGCGTGCCCATGACCATAATCGGCGGCAATACGTTCGGCACGAGGTGGCGCCTGATAATCTTCCAGTTGGAAGATCCGCTGATCCTCGCTGCCGCGATAAAATTCTGCTCTTTCAGCGAGACGACCATGCCGCGGATCATGCGTGCATAATACACCCACTGCACCATCATCAGCGCGACAACCACTTGCCAAAGACCCGGCCCCAGAAGGCCGACGATGCCGAGCACGAGCACAAGGTTTGGAAAAGCCATCACGCCGTCGCAAAAGCGCATCAGCAGCGTGTCGATCCAGCCGCCGCGATATCCGGCGAATGTGCCGACAAGCAGGCCGATCCCGAGCGACGCAACAAAAATCAATGAGGCAAACCCAAGTGATACGCGGGCTCCGTATAACAGGCGGGACAGCGTGCAGCGCCCCAGCTGGTCGGTTCCGAGCGGATACTCGAGAGAAGGCGGCGCCAGCTTGAGCGCCAGATTGACTTGCACGGGATCATTCGGTGCGATCCACGGGGCGAGTATGCTGACCAGAAAGAACACCACCAGGATAGACGCACAGATCACAAATGGCCATTGGCCTTTTACGTTGTTTCGTATACGCGAAATCAAAATTGCGTCCGCCCTTTCCACGAGATGCGCGGATCCAGGTAAAGCTGGATCACATCCACAATCAAGTTGCATACAATAAACAAGCACGCAGCCAGGACGACATAGCTTTGGATGACCGGAATGTCCCGGTTAAAGATCGCTTCGATAAAAAAGCGCCCAAAGCCCGGCCAGGAAAATACTTGCTCAACGATGATCGTGCCGGTGAGCAGCTTGCCCAGGTTCATGCCGAGCCCCGTCAACATCGGGGAAATGGCAATGCGGAGAACGTGTTTGACCATAACGCCCTTCTCACGCAGCCCGCGCGTTCTTGCATACAATACATATACTTCTTCCAATTCTTCCAGCACGCTTGCCCGCAATAAGCGGGTGTAGATCGCAATCAAAGCGAGCGACAGCGTGATGCTCGGCAATACGAAATGCTGCCATGTTCCCCTGCCTTCTACAGGAAACAAATCCAGTTTGACGGCAAAAAAGAAAATCAGCACGTAGCCGAGCCAAAACTGCGGGATGGATGCACCTAAATAGGAAAGCAGCCGGCTGAAATGATCCAACCAGCTGTTTTTATACACTGCCGATAAAAAGCCAAGCGGCACGCTGACGACAATCGCAACCAAGATGCTGCTGAGCGCGAGTTGCAGCGTCGCCGGCAGACGGGCCGCAATCTCCTGCCAGACCGGCGTATTCGTTACGTAAGAGTTGCCGAAATCCAGCCGTACAATATCCGAGACCGTTTGTACATACTGAATGACGAGCGGGCGATCCAGCCCGAATTCCTCGCGTTTTTCCGCCAGCAATTCTTCGGTCGGATGGATATGGGCAGCTGCGAGATATGCCTCTGCCGGGTCCACCGGCGACAGGCGGATCAGGACGAACATCAAAAAGATGGCGAAAAGAATGATGGGAACAACCGCAAAGAGTCGTTTTATAAGATAAATGCCCAATGGATTGCCCTCCTGTTGTTAATTGCCCAATTTGATGTCGTTGAACGGCTGTTCGTCGCGGTTGGCCGGAAACTCGAATGTTTCCACATCGTTTTGATAGACAACCGTCTTTTTCATATAAGAAATCGGAATAAATACCGATTGTTCCTGAAGCGTATTTAAGATCGAGCTGTATAATTCCTGTCGTTCTGCTTCGTCTGTTGAAGCGAGTGCCTGGTGCACCTGCTCATCCAATTCTGCCTTCATCGGCAAATTGGAATGGGCTTCCGATACGCCCCATCCGTCTTCAGCGACTACGTTGATCATGGAATGTGGATCATACGGCGCTCCGAAATTATACCAGAAATCCAAGTCGAAATTGCCTGCTTTGCGGCGTTCGATCTGCTCTGTAAGTTCCAAACCGGCAATGTTCACTTTTACGCCGATAATCGACCATTCGGCTTGAAGCGTTTCCGCCATCGCTTTTTGGATCGGATCGGTTTTGTCGTAAATCAATTCCAGCTCCAGCGCTTGGCCGTCTTTTTCGCGAACCGTTTTTCCGGACTCGAGTTTCCAACCCGCTTCGTCCAAATACGTTTCTGCTTTTTCAACGTTGTAGTCGATTGCTTCTACGTCTGTATCGGCATACGGGAAGTTCGAAGACAAAATAGCATCCGCCTTGTCTTCCAGGCCGAGCGTAATGCCTTCGACCATCGCCTCTTTGTTAAAGCCATGATGCAATGCCAGGCGTACATTCAAATCTTCCAGCTTCTCGCTTGTCGAGTTGACCAGCATCGTTCTTGTTGCGACTGGTTCAGACAAAGCCGTCGTGTACTCGCCGGATTCCTGCAAGTAATTGAATGAATCCATGCTCACAACGCCTTCTCCGTAAATCAAGTCGAGCTCGCCTTTTTCAAAAGCAAGGACGCGCGTTTCCGCATCCGGAATGATTTTGATGGTCACTTTTTCTACTTCCGGGCTTTCTCCCCAGTAATCCGGGTTGCGCGTGAAGACAGCAACTTCATCTTTTTTATAGTCTTCCAGCACCCAAGGGCCTGTCCCGACTTCTTCTTCGACGCCTTGTGACGTGTCGCCGTCTTCAGGGAATCCGGCTTCACCCAGTATGCGGACAGGGCGGACAACCGCCAAGTCTTGCAAGGTTGGATAATAAGGCTCTGTCAAAACCATTTTGAATGTCAGTTCGTCGACTGCTTCCACTTGGTCAAGAACATTGACCACACCGAGCCAGCTGTGGGAATTTTTATTGGCGAGTACTGCATCAAAGTTCTTTTTGACGACGTCTGCAGTTAGTGCAGAACCGTCCGTAAACTTGACCCCTTCGCGCAGCTTGAATGTGTATTCAAGACCGTCTTCTGAGATCTCCCACGACTCTGCCAAATGCGGCAGGATTTCCCCGCCTTCGCCGTAGCTCACAAGCGGCTCATAAATCATGGACTGCGCCAGCAACTGGGACGGGTTATATACGTGCGGGTTCATTGTCCCGATATCACGCGGCCAGGATAATGTAATGGAATTCGGATCCTGGTCGGCTCCGCCTTCTGCTGAAGATGCTGCATCGTCTGAACAGCCTGAAAGCAAAATGACTGCGCTGCTGAAGAGTGCTAAAAATAAACCTTTTTTATATTGGAATGGTTGCATATTCTACTTGATCCTCTTTTCTTCTCAATCGGTGATAATGATTCTCACTATCGATAGTTTAAATATAAAGATATCCAGGGTTATTGTCAATACAGCTTGGCATGTGAAACAGCGTGAAATAGCCTTTTCACGTCTTTTATTGTGTTCAAATCATGAACTTTTAAATCCGATTTATTCTCAATAAAAAAGTTCCTCTATATAACAGAGCATCACAAGTCTTAATATTGCTGAAATCGCAGTTTTTCCTTAGCGAAACTCTTTTTCCTTTTACCTGCTCAGTTGCTATACTGAAAAAACGTTGCTATAGACCTACTCAATCTGCAGATGGTATTATACTCAAGTACTTGCAGGATGGAGGCATCAACATGGAACAAGAACGTTTTAACAACTTGAAATTAGGCGAAAAAGGAGCCATGCTCAGCATCGTCACTTATATAGTATTATCAATTATTAAACTTTTTATCGGCTATACAGCTGGTTCTGAAGCGCTTCGGGCCGACGGATTGAACAATGTAACCGACATCGTCGCCTCTACAGCGGTATTAATCGGCCTAAAGCTTTCGCAAAAACCGGCAGATGCCAACCACCCCTATGGACACTGGCGCGCAGAGACCGTCGCTTCGCTTGTCGCTTCGTTCATCATCATGGCTGTCGGGCTGCAGGTTGCTTATTCGGCTGTGCTGTCGGTTTTCCGGACGACGACTGAAACGCCCGACCCGATTTCCGCTTGGGTAGCCGGCGGATCAGCAATTGTGATGTATTTTGTATATCGATATAACATTAAACTTTCCAAACGCATCAATAGTCAGGCTGTCCGAGCTGCCGCAAAAGACAATTTGTCGGATGCCTGGGTCAGTATTGCCGCACTCGTCGGAATTCTCGGCGCCCAGTTCTATTTGCCGTGGCTCGATCCGCTCGCTGCTTTATTGGTCGGCTTGCTTATTTGCAAAACAGGCTGGGGAATTTTCTGGGAAGCTACGCATGATTTGACGGACGGATTTGATGAAACATTGATCGAGTCATTCCGCGAAGCCGCCATCAGCGTCCCGGGTGTCACAGAAGTCCGGGATATTCGCGCAAGAAACTACGGCAATTACGCCGTTGTGGACGTTGTGGTGCTGGTTCAATCCGATTTAGATATTCGGCTTGCGCACGACATTTCGACCGAAGTGGAAGATAAATTAATGAACATGTATGAAGTTTCAGATGTCCACGTCCATGTCGAGCCTAATTAAGCGAGAATTCTGACCGTTTTCTATTTATTGTTCTGATATAATAGAACAAAAGCAACGCACAGTCTTACTTACTGCAAAGGAGGTATAAGACAGTGGATAAATTGCGCCTAGCCTCTTCCAATTAACTAATTGAGGAGGAGAAATGATGACCATTACATTTGCGGAACAAAAACAATTTAGTGAAGATGAGTTAAAGGATTTATACGATGCTGTCGGCTGGTCTGCCTATACGCAGGACATTGGGCAGTTAGAGCAGGCAGTGGCCAGTTCGTTGTATGTCTTGTGTGC
>JASKZU010000288.1 GCA_030147455.1 Planococcus sp. (in: firmicutes)
AGCCAGACCTGGTACACTTCATCTCCACTTGTCGGCGCCAATTGATTTGCCTGTACAAGAAGATTCAAAGTGTCCGCTTCATGCACAACTGCGGCGGTTGCTGTGCCGCTGAACGATTCGCTCGGCTGCATTTCAATGGTTTCAAAAGCAACTTGCGGAGCTTCCGGCCCGTCGTCTGTGCGGTCGTTGAGCTCATAAAATGCATAGGCATTGCCAAGCAGCGATACGAGCAGTGCGGCTGCTACGAGCGGCGTCCATTTCGAACTGGTGAATTTGCGCTTCGGCGATGCCATCGGCACAACATTTGCCCGTTCGGACGGTGATTCAGCTATCGGCTGTTCGTGTGCTTCTTCACCAAATGCAGCATCCAGGATCCGTGCCTTCATGCCTGCATTCGGTTCAACCGGTTCCGCAAGATAAGGGAGCTCGCCAGTCATATCGATAATTTCACGGCATTCCGGACACTCCGCTATATGTGCTTCGAATTGTTTATGTTGTTGTTCGTCTAAGGTGCCATTCAGATAGTCAATCAAATGATCACAATTCACGTTCGCCATCCAGTACTCCCCCTTCCTGCACAAACTGCAAGGATGTTTTCAATTTCTTCAGCGCCAGCCGAATTCGACTCTTGACAGTTCCGAGCGGAATGCCGCATTGTTCGGCGATGGTTTCATGCGTATAGCCTTTAAAGTAAAACAGGCAAACCATTTTTTGCTGTTCGTCTGATAAATGCTGAACAGCCTGATGAATATGCTGCCGTTTTTCCTGCCATTCGGCCATTTGTTCGACCGATGAATCGGAACTTTCAACTTCCGCCACTTCGTCAAGCGGAACAGTCGGTTTCTTTTGTTTACGAATCAAATCCACGGCTGCGTTTCGCGACATTGTCACGAGCCATGCGGCAAACTTTCCTTTGCTTTCGTCATAGTGGCCGACGCCGCGCCAGATTTTCACAAACACTTCCTGCAGCGCTTCTTCCGCCAAGTCGCGGTCTCCTGTCATTTTGCATAGATAGGAGAATAACATTTTTTCATAACGGTCATACAATTCTTCCAGCGCGTCCTTTTCTTTTCCGCGGACACGCTGGTAAAGCAATGCATCTGAAGTTTTTTCCATGCCGTTTCCCCTTTGTTCAGATTTCATATATTCAGCTTACTACACTCAACGGCATAACCGGTAGTTGTTAATTACCTTCTTGCTTATTCAACGCAGAAAACTGTTAAATAGTTCACTGGCAGAGTCGAAAAATAAAAACTGCCTATTGAGTAACCTTTGCGAATTTTTTTGGTAAAATAGGAGAAAAAGTGATCTAAATCTTCGTCTGCAACGTTTAATTTTCATAAGAGGAAAATTAGTGGCACTGAAAAACTTCCTGATTTGACGATAGCCTAAACCTTCTCTTTACGTCAGGGAATCTACAACAAATGATATCTAAGTATGACGTTGTGAAAGGCGGGATGCATATGAGACAATTTCTGATTATGGGGCTAGCCTTAGCCCTTTGTGTTACTTTATTCTTTATTCTGGATCCGCTAAAGTCCACTCCTGAACCTCCTTCAAAAAGCGTCCAAACGTCATCGGCCAAACCAGCCGAAGAAAAAACGCCAAGCGAAAGGCTGGATACGGAATACCAGGACAAAATCGCTGAATTTCCCGTCCGGCCTGCCCA
Source organism: Planococcus sp. (in: firmicutes) (assembly GCA_030147455.1). GTDB lineage: Bacteria > Bacillota > Bacilli > Bacillales_A > Planococcaceae > Planococcus. The sequence goes on from JASKZU010000288.1 coordinate 1,670, forward strand.
GCAGAAAAAGCTGGCCGAACTCAGAAGAGAACGGCTGGACAACCTTCAGGGCATGAGCCCGGTCAGCATCTCCATTCCTTCGATCGGCATTAAAGCTGATATCGAAGAAACCGGCATACTGGAAAACGGCGAAATGGGCGTGCCGGAAGACGTAGACCAAGTTGGCTGGTTTGAGCCCGGTTTTCAAGCGGGAGCCAAAGGCCATGCCGTTTTGGCAGGCCATGTGGACAGCCTTAGCGGCCCGGCCGTTTTCTATGAACTGGACAAGCTGGAGATCGGTGATCAGTTCACACTGACAGACGCTGATGGGCGGGAAATGGTTTTTGAAGTACGTGAAACCGAAAGCTTCGTTACCGACCAAGCCCCTGTTGAAGAAATTTTTGGGCGTTCGGATCGCCGCATGGTCAACTTGATCACTTGTACAGGCGATTATAACCGCAGCATCGGCTCACACGAAGAACGCCTTGTCGTCTCGGCTGAACTCGTTTCCGATTCAGCGATGGAAGAACTCGATCCTGACGCGCCGGACAATGTGAAGCTAACCGCATCCGGATTATCCTGGCACGCTGTGCGGGACGAGGCCATCATCGGCTACCGCGTCTATGCAGAAGATATTGAAACCGGCGATGTTGAAAAACTGGCAACTGTATCGTTGTTTGAACGCAAAAGCGTTCCGCTGGAAGCGGATGACACCAAGCGCTACTACGTAGTCGCTGTAAACGTCGATTTAAAAGAGTCCGAACAAGCGAGCGCTGAATGACAAAACCCCGAACCTCCCGTTAAAGCGGAAGGTTCGGGGTTTTTACGCGACATTTAAAACTCCACGAAGAACGGTTCAGAACTGTCCAGACATCGTTCGATGCGTTCACGGAAATTGGAATGGGTAACCATCTGCAAAGCTTCATCGATCGGGAAAAACCCGACCTCCAAGCTTTCGGGCGTTGTCGTCAGCGTACCGCCGACAGGCTTCGCCAAAAACAACGTGTTGCAAATCGATCGCTGGACGTTTTGAAAAATGCCGCAGAACTTAACGATTTCAATTTCCGCGCCTGACTCTTCCATCGTTTCGCGAATGGCAGCTTCCCGAATCGACTCGCCTTCTTCCACTTGTCCGCCCGGCATCTCCCAGCCGCGGTCCGGCCCTTTGATCAGCAACAGTTCCTGTTTGTTGTTAACAACGATTGCAGCGGCTGAGACGATGTGCTTGGGCGGCACGGCCTGCTTTTCCTGTTCCATCTGACTGACTTCCTCCTTTTTCTTATCGGTTGCCCACACGATACCACAGCAAGCATTTTCATGGAAATCTTGCCAAATAAAAAAGCCGGAGAGCAATGGCTCTCCGGCATTATTTACTTTATTGTTTTCTTGTGCGTACTGTCATTGTCAATACCAATGCCGACAATAGCAGTCCTGCAAGGATCCATAGGTAAGGTGTTGTGTTTCCGCTCATGCCGCCCATACCAGTGGCAGGCATTTCTGATGGCATTGCCGCGTCGCCGAATTCCTCAGGGAACTGGTCTACGATTGCTGCAGACAATCCTGCAGCTGGCATCGTCATGTGCGCGTATGCTTCACGGATCGAACTGTAAGCTGCTTCGTAATCTCCCGCTACATAGCTGTCAAATGCCATCAGCAATTGATCAACGTGTGCAGTAAGCCCTTCTTCAAGCGCTTCTGCAGGCACACGGCCTTCAGTTGCTGCATCAAGCAATGCTGCTTGTTCTACGATGTATTCATCCAAGTCCGCTTTCGCTTGGTCCTGGCCGGCTGTGTCTTCTTCAGCTGTTGCCGTTACATAGTCAACAAAGTAACCGATGTGCGAGCCCCAGACTTCAGAGAATTGTTCTCCAGCTTCTTCGCCGTAAACAGAAGCAACTGCTGCAGATAAATCGTCAGCGTTGGCAAATAGTGCACCTGCTGCTTGGTCAAAGCTTTCTGCTCCATCAACGCCATCTTGCATAGCCATTGCTGCAAGGCCCGCATGCTCTGTGAAGACCATGTTCAAACCTGCACGCAAATCAACTGCCGGCGTATCCGGTGATGTTCCATCAAACTGGTCCGGGAACTGGTCTGCGATTGCTACAGACAATGTTTCAGCAAACATGCTCATGTGGTGGATCGATTCGCGCTCCAATGAATAAGCTGTTTCGAAGTCGCCTTCTGCGTATGCATCAAACGCTTG
>JASKZU010000290.1 GCA_030147455.1 Planococcus sp. (in: firmicutes)
CGAAGAATATCGGACCATGCCGAAAATCAACGGGATATATCCGACAAGCGCCAACAATACTGCCTGAACGAGTACCTGCGCGGCAAACAACTCTATTATTTGTCCTGAAAGCGGCTCTGCAAACACCGGCTTGTAAAAATTCATCGCGTAAAACAAGATGAAAGATCCACCCGCAGCAGCGAGAAAAAAGCCGGCGGACACAAGGCCTGCCGCCAGTAACTTTGAAAACAGCAGCTTCCAGCGGGCAATTGGATAAAGAAACAACAATGAAATCGTCTTGTTTTTGTATTCCGCCAAAACAAGCTGGATCAGCAGCAAAGCAGAAACTCCGATCGCTGCGATGCGGGTGAGCGTCAAAATAAACTCGTGAACGAACCGGTAGTCCGGATAGGCCGGGTAAATGCCTGCTAAATCTTCAGGGGCAATCGAATAAATCACCAGCCATAAGGATAGGCTGAGCGCTATAACAAATATGGCAAGTCCTGCTGCATATATCCGCCAAGGAAGCTTGGCCAAATCCCGTTTTACTAAATGCATCATATGCGTCCAGCCTCTTTTTCAAATTGGAGAACATAGTCTTCGAGCGTATCCTGCTGTTTTTTCACTTCGTAAACCGACACGTCGCGAAGCAGGAGCGCTTTGAGCAATTCAGGCGTCTCCATGGATTGACCATACAGCCGGACAGTCGTATCGCTGGTAACTTGAAAAGCCGAAATGCCCAATTCATTTTCCAGCACATGCGCCGCCTGGCTGCTGGAGCCGACTTGAATTTCCAAAAAAGCAGATCCGTGTTCGTTCATCGCTTCAAGCGACAGTTCTTTTACTAGCTTGCCGCTTTGAAGCAGGCCGATGCTGTCCACCATTTGTTCCAGCTCTTTTAAATGATGGCTGGAAATGACGACAGTCACGCCGTATTGCTGGTTTAAAAAATAAATCCAGCGGCGCAGTTCGTTGATTCCCGCAGCATCCAAATGACTGCTCGGTTCATCAAGCAACAACAGCGGTGGTTTTAAGGCCATGGCCCGCACGAGGCCGAGCTTTTGCCTAGTGCCAGCCGAATAGCCTTCTACCGGCTTATGCAATTGATCCCCGATGCCGAATTGTTCGGCCGCTTCCAGCATCGGCCGCTCGTCATAGTTTCCCATGTACGCACTATGCACTTTTAAGTTTTCCAATCCGCTTTGCCTTTCGTAAAAGCGCGGCGCTCCAATTAAGCTGCCGATTTTCTGCAGATGGGCAAAGGATTTTTGTGTAATGCGTTCTCCGAATAACTCGATTTCGCCCTCGCTCGGTTTCCACAATCCGCTGAGCAAATGAAAAAGCGATGTTTTGCCGGCACCGTTCGGCCCAACAATTCCGTAGACTTCTCCTTGTTTCACATGCATATTCACTTGTGAAACAACAAGACGTTTCCCCAGTATTTTGCTTAGGTCTTGTGTTTGGATGATATGGGACATGTGCCTGTCTCCTTCCATTACTTGCAGCGCTGCAGCTTTACCGTAATCGTTGTTTTGTCAAAAGGAGTGCTGGAAATGCCGATGCTTCCTTTCATTTTTGCTGTCAGCTTTTTCGTGATGGCAAGCCCTAATCCAGTGCCGCCGGTATGTGCATCGTTTGGTTCTTCCTCACGGTACAGGCGGTCAAATACCAATGCCTGATCAGCATCGCTGATTCCTCTGCCGCGGTCCCATACTTCAATCGCCACATAATCATCATCTAAATGGATGCTGGCGCCGATGACTTTTCCAGCGTGCCCGTAGCGAAGGGCGTTCGACAGCAGGTTTTGAAAAATCCGGTCCAGCCCTTCCCGGTTGGCCCAGGCACAAACAGGCTGCTCCGGTAAGTCCAGTTCTATATGCAGCTCCTTTTCCTCTATCTGCTGGTAGAAGCTTAAGAGGTTTTGCCTGCAGAGTTCAGTGATTTCCACTTGTTCAAGCGGCATTTCCACATCATCCGACTCCAGGCGGACCAGTTCAAAAAAGCGATTGAGCCGCTGCACAATTTCTGTCGACTTGCTGTGAACAAGCTTGAGGCGCCTTGCTTGTTCCTCGCGGTTCGTCCCGTCATCTTGCATTAAGGTTTCGGCAAGTCCCAAGACCACGGTGAGCGGCGTGCGCAGATCATGGGAAATGTTTGTCAGCATCTTTTTCATTGCGAGTTCTTTTTGCGAAAACGCAATCGTGGACTCCTGCTTTTCCTGCAGCAGCCGGTTTACTTGAACAAGCAGCTTTTGCAGAGCCGGGTCGCCGGTTTGATGAAAAATGGGTTTCGAGTCCGGTAGACAGGATAACTGCGCCAGCTGGCTCGCAATGCTTTCCAGTTGCTTGCGTGACTGCCGGCGCAGATGAAAGATATAGACGGCAAGAGCGGCGATGATAAAAACCAGCACACTAGTCAGCATGATTACTTCCCCACATATAGCCAATGCCCCAAATGGTTTTTACGTATTTCGGGGACGACGGATCGTCTTCAATTTTTTCCCGGAGCCTCCGGATATGGACATTGATGACGTTGGCGTCTTCGTAATATTCTTCTTTCCAGACGCGCCGGTAGATTTCTTCTTTCGTAAACACTTTTTGGCGCTGATTCGCCAGCAGCTGCAAAATATCGAATTCCTTCAAGGTCAACTGGATAGGCCGATCGTTTTTTACGACTGAGTAGGTATCAGGTATAATGGACAGTCCGCCAAATTGCTGCGGCTTATTAAAGCTGGACTCTGCTTGATAGCCGGCGCGGCGCAGCAATGCCTTGATCCGCGCCAGCAGTTCGGTCATGGAAAATGGCTTGGACAAATAATCATCCGCCCCGAACCCAAGCCCTAACGCCTTATCGACATCAGACCCTTTTGCCGACAAGATGATCACCGGCACCAAACTGTGCAGCCGGATCGTTCTCAGGCATTCCAAGCCGTCTTTTTTCGGCAGCATCAAATCCAAAATCACCAAATCAAACTTGTTTTTTTGCACGCTTTCGATGCCTGCTTCTCCGTCAAATTCACATGCCACGCTATAGCCTTCTTTATCCAAAAAACTAGCAATCATGCTGCTGATGTCCCGGTCATCCTCAATGAGGCAAATGCGCTGCGGCATACTGGAATCACACCCTTATCGCTATCATTTGATTCCATTATAGCAAGTTATTTTAATTGCCCATCAAGGAATTCGAGCGAAGCGTTATTGATGTGCCGGTGAAGCTCTTCTATATGGCCTTCAGGTGCGAGCAAAAGCGGCGCATACAATGGAAGATCTGAAAAGCTGATGTGCGTCGCATGATCCAGTACAATACTTTCTGCGCCTGCTTCCAGCATTTGTTGGCGGCGTTCCACTACCCGTTCCATATTTGTCCGATGCCATTCTTTTGTCTGTCCGGTTTGCTCTGTGGCTTCTTGTTCCGTGAGATTGTCGAGTGCCCCGTAAAAAGTAGCTGAGTCGACTGATGAAGCTGCAGCCATCAGCAGGAGCGGCTTATCCAGCTTGGGCAGCGAGTCGCCCATGCCGAAAATCCCTCCGTCCATATTGATCGCCGCCTTAATGCGC
>JASKZU010000012.1 GCA_030147455.1 Planococcus sp. (in: firmicutes)
GGGGTTTTTCGGCTTCGGATCCAAAGACGCGGAAGTTGAAGTAACGGCAGCACCGGATTCGCTGCCGTCAGACCAAACGACAGAGCATAATTCATCAAATGAGGAAGTTTCGGCGCAAACGCCGGCGGCTTCAGCCCAACAAGAGACGGAAGCAGCTGGCATTGAACCGGAAGAGGCGAAAGCAAAGCCCTCGAACGATAAAGCGATTGAAGAAACGAAAATTTATTTGCAGGACGTTGCAAAAGGCATGAAAATCGATGATTTGACGGTTTCACATGAAAAAAGCGGCAAAACAGTACGCTTTACGCTGGAAAGCGAAAAAGTGGCGGTGCTGATTGGCAAAAGAGGGCAAACCTTGAATGCGCTTCAGCAATTGGGGCAGTTGGTGGCCAATCGCCACGCTGAACAATTCATTATCGTTGAACTGGATGCAGAAAATTACCGGGAGCGGCGTCAGGAAACACTCGAACAACTGGCAGACCGGATGGCGGACAAAGCAATTCGCACCGGCCAGCGCGTCAAGTTCGAGCCGATGCCTTCTTATGAACGAAAAGTGATTCATCAGGCGCTGTCACGGCGCTTCGATATCGATACGCACTCAGAAGGCAAAGATCCAAACCGCTATTTGGTCATCGATCCGCATAAATAACAAAAAACCGTCCGGCAAAGTGCACGTCCAACTTTGCCGGGCGGTTTTTTTGTTGGAAAAGCGCGAGAAACGCCTAAAAAGGCGGCTGTATAATTATGCATGTCAAAATTCCGATGAATAACGCAAAAATTAATAAAGAAAAGCGCTGCATCTTTCGGTTTCTAGCAGTTTGTGGTATTGTAGTATGTTGTAAAGCCACGCGCATTTTGATGGTTGTCCACATGTGGACAACTTTTTTACTCATAAAATCAGGCTGGGGGCAACTGCGTTTCAGGTGCCTTCAGCGTTTTGTTGCAAGAGGAGGAAGTACCATGATGGAATTCGATACGATTGCCGCTATCTCGACACCAAGCGGTGAAGGCGCGATTGCAATTGTACGGTTGAGCGGCCCGGAAGCGGTGGTGATTGCCGACCGGCTGTTCCGGGCGCCTGCGAAAAAACCGCTGGCTGAGCAAGTGAGCCATACTATTCATTACGGGCATATCGAAGATCCCGCTACAAATGAAATAGCGGAAGAAGTAATGGTCGCATTGATGAGGGCCCCTAAAACATTCACCCGTGAAGATGTGGTGGAAATCAATTGCCACGGCGGCATCGTATCGGTCAATCGTGTATTGTCGCTCGCACTTCGTGCCGGTGCACGCCTGGCCGAGCCTGGTGAATTCACGAAGCGCGCATTTTTGAACGGCCGCATTGATTTATCGCAGGCAGAAGCTGTAATGGACTTGATTCGTGCCAAAACGGACCGTGCCATGGATGTCGCGCTGACGCAGATGGAGGGGCGATTGTCCCGTCTGATCGGCTCGCTGCGCCAGGCGCTACTGGAATCGATCGCGCAAATGGAAGTCAACATCGACTATCCTGAGTACGACGACGTGGAAGAAATGACGCGCCCGATGATGCTCGAAAAAGCTGAATGGGTGCAGTCAGAAATCACTAAACTGCTCCAGACTTCCCAACAAGGGAAAATCCTTCGTGAAGGCTTGTCGACTGTCATTATCGGCCGCCCGAATGTCGGGAAGTCTTCGCTATTGAACAGTTTGGTCCACGAAAATAAAGCCATTGTCACCGAAATCGCGGGCACTACGCGCGACATCATTGAAGAATACGTGAATGTCCGCGGCGTGCCGCTCCGGCTTGTCGATACGGCAGGCATCCGCGAAACCGAAGATATCGTCGAGCGGATCGGCGTCGAGCGTTCGCGCAAAGTACTAAAAGAAGCAGATTTGATTTTGTATGTACTAAACTATGCAGAATCGCTGACCGAAGAAGATTTACTGCTGTTTGAAGCAGTCCGCGATATGAATTATATCGTCGTCATCAACAAAACCGATCTGCCGCAGCAAATCGACCTGGAGCAACTCAAAGAACTCACCGGCGACCAGCGGCTCGTTACTACTTCTTTAATTGAAGAAGAAGGCATCGACCAGCTTGAAGAAGCGATTGCCGAACTGTTTTTTGAAGGGGAGATCGAAGCAGGGGATATGACCTATGTGTCCAACGTCCGCCATATATCGCTTCTTCACCAGGCGCATGCAACCATTTCGGATGCCATTTCAGCTGCTGAAATGGATGTGCCGGTCGACATGATTCAAATTGATGTGACCCGCACGTGGGAAATCCTCGGTGAAATCATCGGCGACACGGCAGATGACGGCTTATTGAACCAACTATTCTCGCAGTTTTGCCTTGGAAAATAATTTCGGAAGGGACTGAACGAACATGCCACAATACGAAGCAGGCACGTTCGATGTCATCGTCGTAGGCGCAGGCCATGCCGGCGCGGAAGCAGCACTTGCTTCTGCGCGCATGGGCGCCAAAACACTTGTGTTGACGATGAATCTCGACATGATCGCATTTATGCCGTGCAACCCGTCCATCGGCGGGCCGGCTAAAGGCATCGTAGTGCGCGAAATCGACGCACTCGGCGGGGCAATGGGCCGCGTCATCGATAAAACACATATTCAAATGAGAATGCTTAATACCGCAAAAGGACCGGCTGTCCGCGCACTCCGCGCACAAGCCGATAAAGTGTTATACCAGCAAGAAATGAAGCGCCTGATGGAAGAACAGGAAAACCTGACGCTGCACCAGGGCATCGCTGAAGAATTGATCGTAGAAGACGGGCAAGTAACAGGATTAATTACGCAGGTTGGCGGCATTTACCGCGCCAAATCCGTCGTTATCACAACAGGCACATTCCTGCGCGGTGAAATCATCATCGGCGATCTGCGCTACTCGAGCGGGCCGAACCATCAGCAGCCGTCTATCAAGCTGGCAGAAAACCTGCAGGAGCTTGGCTTTGAAACGGTCCGGTTTAAAACCGGCACGCCGCCGCGCATCAACAGCAACAGCATCGACTACTCGAAAACAGAAATCCAGCCGGGAGACGATGTTCCGCGCGCATTCAGCTTTGAAACAACGGAGTTCATCATGGACCAAATGCCATGCTGGCTGACGTATACGACAAGCGAAACCCATCAAATCATCGATGAAAACCTGCATTTGTCGCCGATGTATTCCGGCATGGCAAAAGGCACTGGCCCGCGTTACTGCCCGTCGATCGAAGATAAGATCGTCCGCTTTAGCGACAAGCCGCGCCACCAGATTTTCCTTGAGCCAGAAGGGCGCTCGACGCGTGAGGTTTACGTACAGGGCCTTTCTACAAGTTTGCCGGAACATGTGCAGCGTAAGCTGCTCGAATCGATTCCAGGGCTTGAAAAGGCCGATATGATGCGTGCAGGCTATGCCATCGAATATGATGCCATCGTGCCGACGCAACTATGGCCGACACTCGAGTCGAAACAAATTCCTCATTTATACACAGCCGGCCAAATCAACGGCACATCGGGCTACGAGGAAGCAGCCGGTCAAGGGCTGATGGCGGGCATCAATGCCGCAGCCAAAGTGCTCGGCAAAGAAGAAGTCATCCTGAGCCGTTCAGATGCCTATATCGGCGTATTGATCGACGACTTGGTGACCAAAGGTACAAGCGAGCCGTACCGTCTGCTGACATCCCGTGCAGAATACCGCCTGCTGCTGCGCCACGACAATGCGGATCTCCGCTTGACGGAACTCGGCTACAAGCTGGGCATGATCACGGAAGAGCGCTATGCGCATTTCCTCGGAAAGAAAGACCAGATCGAAGAAGAAATCAAACGCCTGCGGGGCATCATTATCAAGCCGAATGAAAAAACGCAGGAAGTGATACGCAATGCAGGCGGCAGCGAGCTGAAAGACGGCATCCGTGCAGCCGATCTCCTCAAACGCCCTGAAATGAATTACGAACTTGTCGCTTCTTTGCTGGAAGCTGATACCGAGCTTTCCGGCGAAGTCACAGAGCAAGTTGAGATTCATGTGAAGTACGAAGGCTATATCGAAAAATCACTTCAGCAAGTTGATAAGCTGAAAAAAATGGAAAACAAAAAAATTCCGGAAAACATCGATTACGACGCGATTTCCGGTCTTGCAACCGAAGCGCGCGGCAAGCTAAAAGAAGTGCTTCCGCTGTCGATTGCACAAGCATCACGCATTTCCGGCGTGAACCCTGCTGACATTTCAATTTTATTGGTGTATATTGAACAAGGAAGAATTGCAAAAGTTTAATCGAATGCCAAACGCATTTAGCCGTTCGGCTTTATCAGCACATAAATAGACATTTGAAATGGGCTGGTATCCGCCAGCCCATTTGCTTATACATAAAACAGCAGGCGAGAGGAGAAACGGCAGTGAACGAACAACAATTCAAACAAGCGCTGGCAGAACAGTGCATCGAACTATCAGAGCAACAACTGGGCCAATTTCGCAGCTATTACAAAGAACTCGTCGAATGGAACGAAAAAATGAACTTGACGGCTATCACGGATGAGGCTGATGTATATTTAAAGCATTTTTACGATTCCATCACCGCTGCCTTTTACTTGGACTTTACGAAGCCGCTGTCGCTTTGCGATGTAGGAGCAGGGGCTGGCTTTCCAAGCATTCCCTTGAAAATTTGTTTTCCTCATATCGACATCACCATCGTTGATTCTTTGAACAAGCGCATTCAATTTTTGAACCACTTGAGCGAAACGTTGGGGCTGTCCCATGTGTCTTTTGTTCATTCACGTGCAGAAGACTTTGGGAATTCGGCTAAGCGTGAAAGCTATGACGTTGTCACGGCACGCGCTGTCGCACGCTTGTCGGTCCTCGCGGAATTATGTGTGCCTTTGGTCAAACAAGGCGGCGTCTTTGCGGCAATGAAAGCTGCTTCTGCACCGGACGAATTGAAAGATGCGGAAAAAGCTCTTCAGATACTAGGCGTAAAACAAGAAGCTGTCCACTCGTTTCAGTTGCCTGTTGAAGAAAGCGAACGCCACATTCAAGTGTTCCGCAAGTTTAAAGGAACACCGAAAAAATACCCAAGAAAAGCAGGCGTACCGAACAAATCACCAATCAGTTAATGTTTCACGTGGAACATGGGCATGCAAAGCTGGGTTTTCAGTTAAACGACACGAGCAAGTTTTAAAAGGTGGTGCCTAAGGATGAAAAGTCCTTTTTCGCGTCTCTTCGGAGGCGGAGACAAAGCAAAAGATGCAACGGTAGAAGAGGCAGCAAACAAGGCTTCTGAAGAAGTAGTGAAAATTCCGCTGGAGAAAATCCATGCCAACCAGTATCAGCCACGCACAGTTTTTGATCAGGACAAGATCGAAGAACTGGCCCGGACGATTCATGTGCATGGAGTAATCCAGCCGATCGTTGTCAGAGATTCAAAGCAGGAAGGGTTTTATGAAATCATTGCAGGAGAGCGCCGTTTCCGGGCAATGACATCGCTCGGTTGGGAAGAAGTCCCGGCCATTGTCCGTCAATTGGACGATAAAGAAACGGCATCAATCGCCTTGATCGAAAATCTGCAACGCGAAGAACTGACTTCGATCGAAGAAGCACACGCTTATCAGAACCTGTTGGAAATCCAGGGAATCACGCAGGAAGCACTTGCCCAACGCCTTGGCAAAAGCCAGTCTACTGTCGCAAATAAATTACGCTTATTGAAACTGCCGGAACCGGTGCAGCAAGCGCTGCTTGAACGAACCATTACAGAACGCCATGCCCGCGCGCTTCTGTCGGTGAAAGATCCGGCTGTGCAGCAGCGGTTGCTGGAAGAGCTGATCGAGGAAGGGCTCAATGTAAAAGAGCTGGAACAGCGCATTCAAAGCTTGTCTGCCGAAGAGCCGAAAAAACAAAAGCCGCGCAGAAAAGCAGTCAGCCGGGACATGCGCATCGCAATGAATACGATCAAAGAATCGCTGTTGATGGTCAAAAAAAGCGGCATCAAGCTGGACACCGAAGAAGAAGAGCACGAGGACTATTATCAAATCACCGTAAAAATTCCGAAAAAACGTTCATGAATGCTCTTTCCTTTTGGGAAAGGGCTTTTTTTGACAGATTTCTCTCTCTCAAACAGGAAATTTGATACAATAAGGAAATGAAAGCTGTCACAGATAGCCATATGGTCATTTCCGCAGTAAAATGGAGACAGTATCGAAGAAAGTTGGTGCACGTGTGGGTAGAACGATTGCCATCGCCAATCAAAAGGGCGGTGTAGGAAAAACAACTTCATCAGTCAACTTAAGCGCATGTCTTGCTTATTTAGGCAAGAAAGTGCTGTTAATAGATATCGATCCACAAGGAAACGCAACGAGTGGCGTCGGCATCAATAAAGGCGACGTCGACAAATGCATCTATGAAATTCTTATCGACGATGTCGATGTGAAAGACACAATTATGGAGACAAAAGTAGAAAATTTAGATGTAGTTCCAGCAACCATTTCGCTTGCGGGTGCTGAGATCGAGCTTGTTTCGACGATTTCTCGCGAAGCACGCCTGAAAAACGCATTGGCTGAAGTAAAGGACTTATACGATTACATCATCATCGACTGTCCGCCTTCGCTCGGGTTATTGACGCTGAATTCATTGACTGCATCAGACGGAATTATTATTCCAGTACAATGTGAATATTATGCTCTAGAAGGTTTAAGCCAGCTGCTCAGCACTGTTCGCCTTGTGCAAAAACATTTGAACCACGACTTGATGATTGATGGTGTGTTGTTGACAATGTATGATGCACGCACCAATCTCGGCATGCAAGTGATCGAAGAAGTAAAGAAATACTTCCAGGATAAAGTCTACGAATCCGTCGTTCCGCGCAATGTGCGTTTGAGCGAAGCACCGAGCCACGGAGAGCCAATTATCATCTATGATCCAAAGTCGAGAGGCGCAGAAGTTTATCTAGAATTGGCGAAGGAAGTGATTCGTAATGGCTAAAGGGTTAGGTAAGGGCATTAATGCATTGTTCCCTGGCGAAACAGTCAGCGAGACAGAAAAAGTAACGCACATCAAACTGACAGACATTAAAGAAAACCCTCATCAGCCGCGGAAAGTATTCGACCAGCAGGCGCTTGAAGAATTAGCCGAATCAATTCGTGAACACGGCATCTTGCAGCCAGTAGTCGTGCGGAAAAAAGGGACGAAATTCGAACTGGTCGTCGGTGAACGCCGTTTCCGCGCCGCTAAACTTTGCAAATTGAAAGAAGTGCCGGCACTCGTCAAAGACTTTAATGAACAGCAAATGATGGAGCTCGCAATCTTGGAAAACCTGCAGCGTGAAGACTTGACGCCGATTGAAGAAGCAGAAGCTTATCAAAAGCTGATGGATACGCTGAGCCTGACGCAGGAACAATTGGCATTCCGCCTCGGAAAAAGCCGTCCGCACATCACTAACCATATTCGCTTGCTGTCGCTGCCGAAAGAAGTCCGTGATTTGATTTCCGACAAGCAGTTGTCGATGGGGCACGGCCGTACATTGCTCGGACTGCGAAGCAAGAAAAGTATCGCTGAAACGGCTCGAAAAGCAGTAAAAGACGGCTTGAATGTTCGTCAGCTCGAAAGTCTCGTGCAGCGTTTGAACGATGATGTTCCACGTGAAACATTGGAAAAGAAAAAGGATATCTTTATAGAAGAAAAACAATCTGAGCTGCGCGACCGGTTCGGTACAAACGTTCAAATCAAAAAACAAAAGAATAAAGGCAAGATTGAAATCGAGTTTTTCTCTGAAGACGACTTGGAACGGATTTTAGATTTGCTGAAATAA
>JASKZU010000337.1 GCA_030147455.1 Planococcus sp. (in: firmicutes)
GGTGATTTTAAATCACATTACTTTCTTTGTACTCTAGGGGCGATGTGGGTCGGCGCAAGCATGGCGCATTTTGCATTTATTATTGATATACGGCCTTTGGAATTGACAGGATTGGGCTTATTACTGTTCGGCGCTATCTATTCTTCTGTCAGCATGTGGCCGCAGAATAAAGCGAGAAGCATCATTATTTTTCTTGTCGTCTCGATTGGTGTTTTCATGCAGCAGCATTAGAAAATAAAATACCAGTTTTTGTGAGGAGGGGTAGATTGAAGAATCGATTAATTAAGGTGAATAATAAAGAAATGGAAGTGATGGAAAAGGGAGAAGAAGGCAAGCTAGTCCTAATTCTAACTGGAATGGGTTGTTCGATGGATGAATGGTTCGAAGTTACGGAAACCCTAAGCAAGACGAACAAAATTGTCATTTTTCATCGTCCGGGACTGGGGGAAAGTGAGTTTGGCGAAGAAGAACGAACCACTTCTGCAGTTGTAAACGAAATGAATGAATTGCTTTATTTGCTTGAGGTTAAAGAATCTTTTACTTTAATGGGGCATTCTTACGGAGGGTTGTGTGCTCAGCATTTCGCGAGACTATATCCAGAAAGAGTGGAATCATTGATTTTAGTAGACTCGACTTCTCAGGACTTGGAACAGCTGGATGCACTTGAATTGCCGATAATGGATCGAGATTTTTCGGATAGTGATTGGCTGGAGAGATATAATTTTTATGCTAGCTTGACCGAAGAAGAACTAAGGCAAGTGATTCAACCTGTTGTGACTGAAAGACAAAAAATGTGGCCGCTGCATGTGCAGGAAAAACTAATTGCATTTCAACAAAAGCCTGATTTGTATAGTGCAATGAAATCAGAAATATCAAATTGGAAAAAAGATGCTCAAAGGATCAAAAGTCTGGATGGTTACTTAAAGATGCCTCTTATCGTAATTGGCAGAGACAAGGGGTATTCGATTCAATTAGGGGTTGAAAAAGGCATGCCGGAAGCAGAAGTGTTGATGTTTGAAGCTGCTTGGGAAGAGCTGGTTAAAGCACAGGCCGATTTATCGGAAAACAGCCGGTTGATTTTTGCAGAGAGCGCTGCCCATTCGATTCACTTAGACCGTCCCGACCTCATCGTGTCAGCCGTTGGGGAATTGGTGCGAGAATCTGATTTTCAAATGAAATAAAACGTTAATGCTGAACTCATTTTGCCCATTCAAATCGAAACGCATAAAGGGGGAGTTTTGATGACTGTCCATAAATTGCTTTATCGTTATCGAACAGATTTATCCGCGTATTCAAGTGAGCAGCTAAGGACGATTCCACAACAAGGCGTATGGTCGCTTGGACAAATGTACGACCATATCATCGTTGTGGCGCATGAGTATCTCGACAATGTCGAACTATGCTTGAATACCGATCAACATCAGCAACTCGAAAAAACAGAGTTTGGCAAAGAATTGTTCGAAAGAGGCGGATTTCCACCGGTGGATATCCGATTGCCCGATAGATTGAATGCTCCGCCGAATAATACCGACAGCAAGGAAACACTGAAAAGACGGCTGGATGAATTGATCAAGCGGGTGAGGCGTGCAGAAGCAAAAGTGGCCGATATGCATCCGGATGCGAAAGTAAAACACGGCGGTATGGGGTGGCTGAATGCAAAAGAATGGTTCGAACTGGTGGAAATGCATTCCCGCCATCATTTGCGCCAAAAAGAAAAGCTCGAACGCTGCCATGTTCCGGAAGATGAATACTATGGGTTCTTGGATTAAAAAACCCGCCGCAGGAAGGCCTGCGGCGGGTTTTGATCGTTTATTTTTTTCCGATTGCCAATGCGAACTGCAAGTACATCATGGCGTTGCGTGCTTTTTGCGTCATGGCTTTAGTAAGACGCTCTAATTCCTGTTCGGTGACGTGGTGGCTTTGGGCGCGTGCGCTTTCTTTTTCGAACGGCTCGGGCTTTTGAATCACCTGCAAATAGCTGTTGTCGATGCGGTTGCGGAGATGCAATGTCTTTTGAACGAAAATGCTTTGCTCATCCGACTTTTCATAGCCATATACTTCTTTCGACAGCCAGTACAGCGCTTTTAATGCATCGTTCTTGGTCGTCTGGATAAACGGCTTGAGCGGTTTTTTTAAGTTTTCCTCTTCAAACCACAGGCGCTGGAAATTCACGCGCCGCTCTTCTACACCCACTTGCAGGGCATGATTGAGCAGCAATGCCATTTTGTCGAACAGCGAATATGCCTGGCGGTAAATCTGTTTCAACTCTTCGTGGCGCTGCGTATATACTGTGTTGTCGCCATCGAATTTGTGGTCATCCGCCGCTGCTTCAGCGGACAATGCCTTATAAAGCGAGCGGCGCATGGATGTATATTCGTTTGTCAGTGAATCCAGGAAATTCCCTAAAAAGGCATTGTTCTGGATGCGCAATGGCAAATCGCGTTTTGGCATCGTGTCGGGCTCGATGTCGTTGCCGCTGTTGAGGAACAATTGCTGATCTGCGCACCAATCCAGATAGCGCTGTTCGGCATCGCTTGGCGACGGCTGTTCGGCCAGTTTGACCGGTTCGACTTCGCCCAGCTGGTTGATCATATTGTCGGCCAGCTTGACGCGTTCTTCGTATAGTTTATGGCCTTTTGGATCTTGGATATCGGTTTTTGCCGTTTCAAACAAATCTTTCGCTTTTTCCAGTGCGCGCAAGCGTTCAGCTTTGACTGGCAGGAACGTTGAGTAAAAAATGAGCGTCCAGCCGAATTCACCGTTCAATCGCTGGAAAGAAGGATCTTTTTCTTCTTTAACCATTTCTTTCAAGACCGCCTGTGCGTCGATCGACCGGCCGGTATGGACGAGCGTCTCTGCGTAGTTCAGGCATACTTGGTTCCAGACGCTGGACGGGATGCGCCCGCGATAAGTTTCAAGTGTGGTGTCGTATAAATACAGCTGCCGCTGTTTGAGTTCTGAGTTCCATTCTTTTTGCAGTTGATGGCGAATAGACAAATGGTTTGTCTCCAGAAGCACTGCTAATGGGTAAGCAGCTTTGCCGGAAAGGCGTTCTTTTAAATGCTTGATCATCGAATCGATGCGCCCCGGGTAGGCTTCTGCTTTTGCCTGTTGGAATTCTTGAAGGAGCTGGTGCGTCGCTCCGTAAATTTCTTTGATTTCAAATTGTGCTAAATCATCCGATAGAGCGATATCGCTTAAAGTGGCCATGCCATTTCCTCCTTGATGTTTGATGTGTCTCTTCCCATTCTAAGGGAAAAAAGTGCATTGGTCACCCTAAAGCAGGAAATTGGCAGAAAATATGGAATATAGGGGTAGAAATGCAAAGGAGGAGTCAAGATGGAAGAAGGTAAACAGCCATTTATTTGGATTCCGGTTGCAACAGAAGAACAAGAATCCAAATTCCAATTAAAAAGCAGCGCATCCAGCCAAGCGGCAAGCAAAGAGATCACGATGAGCGG
>JASKZU010000001.1 GCA_030147455.1 Planococcus sp. (in: firmicutes)
GCCTTATTTTGCAAATAAAACGCTTACATCCCTTATATCTCAAGGTTTCTTCTGTTTTAATTAAATAGAATGAGGTGAATGATCATGACTACTTTACAAAGCGTTATTGATAAAATGGATCTAACGGGAACGACGGCTGTAGCTGTGGCAGCAGCGGCAGACTCAGCTGTATTGGAAGCCGTTAGTTTAGCGCTCGAGCAAAATTTGGCGAATTTTCATCTATACGATGATGAAAAGACATTAAATCAAATGATCGAAGCACAATTTCCTCAGCTGGCAGGCCATCCAAAAGTAACGATTCACCATTCTGCCGGTTTAAACGAGGCAGCGGCATCAGCTGTGCGCGCCGTTTCATCAAATGAGGCGAGTGTCTTGATGAAAGGGCATATTTCAACAGCGTCAATTATGAAAGCAGCCCTGCACGCAGATTATGGACTGCGTACGGGCAAGGTATTGTCGCATGTTGCAGCTTTTGAGGTAGAAGGATATGACCGGTTGATTTTTGTAACGGATGCTGGCATGAATATTGAACCATCTCTAAAGGACAAAGCCCAAATCATTCAAAACGCTGTCCATGTAGCACGCTCAGTAGGTGTGGAAACGCCGGTCGTTGCTGCTCTTGCAGCAGTGGAAGTCGTTAATCCGTCAATGCAGGCGACGCTGGACGCAGCAGCGCTGGTAGCCATGAATAAGCGGGGGCAAATTACCGATTGCATCGTCGATGGGCCGCTTGCGCTGGACAATGCCGTTTCGGTTGAAGCAGCCCAGCATAAAGGCATTGGGGGAGAAACCGCCGGCAATGCGGACATCCTGCTCGTACCGAATATCGAATCAGGGAATATTCTTTATAAATCACTAGTTTATTTTTCCAACGCTAAAGTAGGCGGCATTATCGCAGGCGCTAAGGCGCCAATCGTATTGACGTCGCGTGCCGACAGCGCGGAAAGCAAATTGTTTTCGCTCGCTCTAGCATTGAGTGCAGCGACTTTATAACCCACTAGGAGGAATTTACGATGGAAATTTTCAAAAAAATGGAAGAACACGATTACGAGCAATTGATTTTCTGCCAGGATAAAAACTCTGGATTAAAAGCCATCATCTGCATCCACGATACCACTCTCGGGCCGGCTCTTGGCGGAACACGCATGTGGAACTATGCTACAGAAGAAGAAGCGATCGAAGACGCTATCCGTCTTGGGCGCGGCATGACTTACAAAAACGCAGCAGCGGGTCTGAACCTTGGCGGCGGAAAAACCGTCATCATCGGAGATCCGCTGAAAGATAAAAATGAAGAAATGTTCCGTGCTTTCGGCCGCTTTATCCAAGGGTTGAATGGCCGCTATATTACAGCGGAAGACGTAGGCACAACGGTTGCGGATATGGACATGATTCACGAAGAAACAGACTTTGTAACCGGCATCTCGCCAGCATTCGGTTCGTCAGGCAACCCGTCTCCTGTTACAGCATACGGTTCTTATATCGGGATGAAAGCTGCAGCGCTTGAAGCATTCGGCGACGATTCACTGGAAGGCAAAACCGTAGCAGTCCAAGGCGTCGGAAACGTGGCCTATCCGCTTTGCGAATACTTGCACAAAGAAGGCGCGAAATTGATCGTAACCGACATCAATAAAGAAGCTGTTCAACGGGCAGTAGAAGCATTTGGTGCGACTGCAGTTGAGCCGAACGAAATTTATTCACAAGACGCAGACATTTTCGCACCATGTGCAATGGGCGCGATCATCAATGATGAGACGATTCCGCAATTGAAAGTGAAAGTGGTTGCCGGCTCAGCTAACAACCAATTAAAAGAAAACCGCCACGGCGATGAGCTGGAAGCACGCGGAATCGTTTATGCCCCTGATTTTGTTATCAACTCTGGCGGCGTCATCAACGTAGCGGATGAGCTCTACGGCTATAACAACGAGCGGGCCATGAAACGCGTTGAAACAATCTACGACAGCATCAACCGCATTTTTGAAATTTCCAAGCGCGACGGAGTGCCAAGCTATATCGCGGCAGACCGCATGGCGGAAGAACGCATTGAACGCGTACGCAATTCACGCAGCCAATTCTTGCGCAGCGGACACGGGCACGACATTTTAAGCAGACGCTAAATAAAACGAAAAAATGAGGGAATCGATGTGCAAAAACACTTGAATCGAATTCTGGTCATTAACCCCGGCTCAACTTCGACAAAGATCGGCGTTTTTGACAACGATGTCCAGATCCTTGAAAAAACCATCCGCCACTCGACTGAGGAGTTGGCGGATTTCCCTGCCATTATTGACCAGTTTCATTTTCGAAAACAAACTATCCTAGAAGCATTAGACGAAGAGGGCATGAATGTCTCCAAGTTGTCTGCTGTCTGCGGGCGGGGCGGACTGCTGCGGCCGATCCAAGGCGGCACGTATGCCGTTAATGCTGCCATGTTAGAAGACTTGCGCGAGGGATATTCCGGCCAGCATGCGTCTAATCTTGGCGGCATCATCGCCAATGAAATCGCAGAAGGACTCAACATTCCGGCTTATATCGTCGATCCTGTTGTGGTCGATGAGCTTTCGCCTACTGCCCGCATTTCCGGTTTTTCACTTGTTGAGCGCCGGTCCATTTTCCATGCACTCAATCAAAAAGCAGTCGCACGGCGCTATGCAAAAGAAACAGGGCGCACTTATGAAGACCTGCGATTAATTGTCACCCATATGGGCGGCGGGATCACGGTCGGCGTCCATGAAGGCGGCAAAGTGGTCGATGTCAACAACGGCCTTCACGGCGACGGCCCGTTCAGCCCCGAGCGCGCAGGCACTGTGCCTGCCGGCGATTTGGTGGAATTGTGCTTTTCCGGCCAGTATTACCGCCATGAAATTATGAAGAAACTTGTCGGCCAAGGCGGACTGGTTGGATATCTCGGCACGAACGATGCGGTAACGGTTGAAAAACGCATTCAAAAAGGCGATAAAGAAGCTGAACTTGTCTACGAGGCGATGGCTTACCAGGTAGCACGAGAAATCGGCTCTGCAAGTGCCGTATTAAAAGGGCAGGTTGACGCCATCATCTTGACTGGCGGGCTGGCTTATGGCAAAGAATTTGTCCAGTCGATCTCTGAACGGATTTCCTGGATTGCAGACGTTGTCGTGCATCCGGGTGAAAATGAATTGCAGGCGCTCGCTGAAGGCGCCAGCCGTGTATTAGACGGCGAAGAACAAGCCAAAATCTACCCGAACGGTTAATCATTCCATTATTTTAGGAGGAACTCTAATGGCTCAAAATTACGATGTTGTCATTTTAGGCGGCGGCACAGGCGGTTATGTAGCGGCGATCCGCTCTGCACAGCTTGGATTGAAAACCGCAATTGTCGAAAAAGGCAAGCTCGGCGGCACATGTCTCCACCAGGGATGCATTCCGAGCAAGGCTTTGCTGCGCAGCGCAGAAGTCTATGCAACGACCAAAAACCATGCAGCTGATTTTGGCGTGAATACGGGCGACGTATCACTTGATTTTTCACGCGTGCAGGAACGCAAACAAGGTATCGTCGATCAATTGTATGCCGGCGTTCAAGGTTTGATGAAAAAAGGGAAAATCGATGTCTATGAAGGCATCGGCCGAATTCTGGGGCCATCGATTTTCTCGCCGAATCCCGGGACGATTTCGGTCGAACTGAACAACGGCGAAGAAAACGAAATGCTCATTCCGAACAACGTCATCATCGCTACAGGTTCACGCCCGCGCACATTGCCAGGCCTTGATCTCGACGGTGACCTGGTGATGAGTTCCGATGAAGCGCTTGCAATGACCGAACTGCCAAAATCCATTTTGATTGTCGGAGGCGGCGTTATCGGCATCGAATGGGCGTCTATGCTCAACGATTTTGGCGTGGATGTCACAGTATTGGAATATGCAGACCGCATCATCCCGACAGAAGACAAAGACATCTCCAAAGAAATGCTCAAGCTGCTGAAGAAAAAAGGCGTGAAGTTTGCTTTGAGCGCTAAAGTGCTTTCAGAAACGGTTGAAAAGCAAGAGGGCTCGATCAGCATCCAAGCGGAAATCAACGGAAGCAACGAGACGTTCACGGCAGAGAAAATGCTCGTTTCGGTCGGCCGCCAGGCGAATGTGGAAAACATCGGCATTGAAAACACCGACATTATCGTCGAAAAAGGGTTTATCCAAGTGAAATCGACGTTCCAGACAAAAGAATCCCATATCTATGCAATCGGAGACGTGATTGGCGGACTTCAATTAGCGCACGTAGCTTCCCATGAAGGCATAACAGCTGTTGAACACATCAAAGGCAATGCACCGCACGCCATCAACTACGATCTGGTATCCCGTTGTGTATACTCAAATCCGGAAGCGGCAAGTGTCGGCATTACGGAAGATCAGGCAAAAGAACAAGGATATGACGTGAAAGTCGGCAAGTTCTCGTTCAAAGCCATCGGCAAAGCGTTGGTTTACGGAGAGTCGGACGGCTTTGTGAAAATCATCGCCGACAAAAAGACGAACGACCTTCTCGGCGTCCATATGATCGGCCCGCATGTGACGGACATGATTTCCGAAGCAGGCCTAGCAATGGTCCTTGATGCGACACCATGGGAAATTGCAGATACGATCCACCCGCACCCGACTTTGTCGGAAGTGATGGGAGAAGCGGCTTTGGCGGTAGACGGCAAAGCGATCCACAGTTAAAGGAGGAAATCTAATGGCTACGAAACACGAAGAAGTTGGATTGACTAATGAAGACCTTTTAAATATTTATGAAACAATGATGACAGCCCGCCGCGTCGATGAGCGCATGTGGCTGCTCAACCGGGCAGGTAAGATTCCGTTCGTTATTTCCTGCCAAGGGCAAGAAGCGGCGCAAGTCGGGGCAGCCTATGCACTGGACAACACAAAAGATTATATCGCTCCTTACTACCGTGATTTGGGTGTCGTCCTGCATTTTGGCATGACGCCGAAAGAAATAATGCTTTCTGCTTTCGCGAAAGCAGAAGACCCGAACTCCGGCGGTCGACAAATGCCAGGCCATTTCGGACAAAAGAAAAACAGGATTTTGACAGGTTCATCTCCTGTAACAACACAGTTGCCCCATGCAGTCGGTGTGGCACTTGCCGGCAAAATGAAGAAAAAAGATTTCATTACGTTTAATACACTTGGAGAAGGCTCGTCCAACCAAGGCGATTTCCACGAGGGCTTGAACTTTGCCGGTGTACATAAACTGCCGGTCATCACAATGGTCGAAAACAACCGCTATGCGATTTCGGTGCCGTTCGAGCGCCAAGTAGCAAGCAAAAACGTTTCAGACCGTGCGGCAAGCTACGGTATGCCGGGCGTGACGATTGATGGAAACGACCCGATTGAAGTTTACAAACACGTAAAAGAAGCCGCAGATCGCGCACGCCGCGGCGAAGGCCCGAGCTTGATCGAAACCGTATCAGAACGAATGACGGCCCACTCTTCTGATGATGATCACCGCCAATACCGTTCGGCAGATGAACTTGCTGCCCAAAAAGAAAAAGATCCAATTCTCTTGTTCGGTGCTTATTTGAAAGAGCACGGCGTCATGAACGATGACTTGGAAAAAGAAATCAATGACCGCATCATGGTGCTGGTGAACGAAGCCACCGATTATGCGGAAAATGCTCCATATGCACCTGCAGAAGACGCTTTGAAATTTGTCTATGCAGAAAAAGGAGGAAACGAATAATGGCTGTTATGAGTTATATTGATGCCATCACGCTTGCTATGAAAGAAGAAATGGCCCGTGACGAAAACGTCTTTGTACTCGGTGAAGATGTCGGGAAAAAAGGCGGCGTGTTCAAAGCGACGCAAGGCCTTTACGATGAGTTCGGCGAAGAACGCGTCGTCGATACACCGCTCGCTGAGTCTGCCATTGCCGGAGTTGGAATCGGGGCTGCGATGTACGGACTGCGCCCGATTGCAGAATTCCAGTTTGCGGATTTCATTATGCCTGCCGTCAACCAAATCATTTCGGAAGCATCACGCATCCGGTACCGTTCCAATAATGACTGGTCCTGCCCAATCGTATTCCGTGCCCCGTTCGGTGGAGGCGTACACGGTGCGCTGTACCATTCACAATCGGTCGAAGCGGTATTTGCCAATCAGCCAGGCCTCAAAATCGTCATTCCTTCAACTCCATACGATGCCAAAGGCTTATTGAAAGCCGCAATCCGCGACGAGGATCCAGTCATGTTCTTCGAGCATAAACGCGCTTACCGACTCATCAAAGGTGAAGTGCCGGAAGATGACTACACGATTGAAATCGGCAAAGCGGACGTGAAACGAGAAGGCGAAGACATCACCGTCATCACCTACGGCCTTGCAGTCCACTTTGCACTACAGGCAGCTGAACGCCTGGCAGAAGATGGCTACTCGGTACACATCCTGGATTTGCGCACGATTTACCCGCTCGACAAAGAAGCTATCATCGAAGCGGCGAAAAAAACCGGGAAAGTACTTTTGGTTACAGAAGACAACAAAGAAGGAAGCATCATCGGAGAAGTCGCAGCCATCATCGCTGAAAACTGCCTCTTTGACCTGGATGCGCCCATCAAGCGCCTGGCAGGCCCAGACGTACCGTCTATGCCATATGCGCCGACCATGGAAAAATTCTTCATGATCAACCCGGACAAAGTAGAAAAAGCCATGAGAGAACTAGCCGAATTTTAAAAAGAAAAGCGGAAACGGCCGTTCAGGTTCGACAGGCATAAGACAAACCGGCGAAGCGGCGCTTTTTGCCGCACAACAGGGATGGCTTATGACCCGAGAAGCTGGCCGTTGCAGCTGGACACAAGAAAAGCGAAGTTGCCCATCTAGCCCCGACAAGCGCTGG
Source organism: Planococcus sp. (in: firmicutes) (assembly GCA_030147455.1). Taxonomy (GTDB): domain Bacteria; phylum Bacillota; class Bacilli; order Bacillales_A; family Planococcaceae; genus Planococcus. The sequence continues at coordinate 6,848 of JASKZU010000001.1, forward strand.
AGGGCTGGCCTGAAATGGCGGTTTATGCCATTTCCAGACAGTCCGAAGCGACCTTGAGAGGAATCGGCGACGAAGTCTTGGCAACGAAAAGCGAAAATGCCTATAAAAAGCAGTATGCAACACAATGAAGAGGAGGAACTCCATTGGCTATCGAAAAGATTACCATGCCTCAGCTTGGCGAAAGCGTCACAGAGGGCACAATCGAGAAATGGCTCGTTCAACCCGGCGACCATGTGAACAAATACGATCCACTGGCAGAAGTGAATACCGATAAAGTAACGGCAGAAGTTCCGTCATCATTTACCGGAACGATCAAAGAATTGATTGCCGCTGAAGGCGACACGCTCGAAGTGGGCGAAATTGTCTGCACCATCGAAACAGAAGGCGGCGATTCGGCGCCAGTAGAAGAAGCGAAACCGGCTGCTGGTGAAAAAGCGAACGAAATGCCGGCTGCAGGCGCTGCGCCGACTAGAAACTTAGAAGGCGAACAGGGAGCGTCGAAACCAGTCAAAACTTCAGGCGGAAAAGCGCGTTATTCACCAGCTGTGCTGCGTCTGGCTCAAGACCATGACATCGACCTCACGCAAGTCGAAGGCTCCGGAAACGAAGGCCGTATCACGCGCAAAGACTTGATGAAGCTGATCGACAGCGGAACGATCCCGCAAGCAGGAGCCGAAGCGGCTAAAGCCACTCCGGAACCAGCCGTTCAGCAACCGGCTGCTGAAGCAACTCCAGAACCGAAACAACCAGCAGCCAAGCAAAGCACCATCGAAGCAGCTCCTGGCGATGTGGAAATTCCGGTTTCCGGCGTCCGCAAAGCGATTGCTGCCAATATGGTAAAGAGCAAGCATGAAGCGCCGCATGCATGGATGATGATTGAAGTGGACGTAACAGACCTTGTGCAATTCCGCGACTCGATCAAAGGCGACTTCAAGAAAAAAGAAGGCTTCAACATCACGTACTTTGCCTTTTTCGTTAAAGCAATCTCACAAGCCTTAAAAGAATTCCCAATGATGAATTCGATGTGGGCCGGCGATAAGATCATCCAGAAAAAGGACATCAACATCTCGATCGCTGTTGCTTCCGACAATGCGTTGTTTGTTCCGGTTATCCAAAGCGCCGACGAAAAATCGGTCAAAGGAATTGGCCGCGAAATCAACGAGTTGGCGCAAAAAGCGCGCAACGGAAAACTCAAATCACAGGATATGCAAGGCGGCACGTTTACCGTCAACAACACCGGCTCGTTCGGTTCGATTCAGTCAATGGGCATCATCAACCATCCGCAAGCGGCCATCGTTCAAGTGGAATCGATTGTTAAACGTCCGGTCATTATGGAAGGCGGCATGATGGCAGCACGCGACATGGTTAATTTATGTCTGTCGCTCGATCATCGCGTACTGGATGGACTTGTATGCGGACAGTTCTTAGCTCGCGTAAAAGAGATTCTTGAAAAGATGAACAAAGATAATACATCGGTGTATTGATGAAAAGTTTGGAGTCTTCGGACTTCAAGCTTTTTTTTCTTTCAGTCGGAACACAGGTCAGGTAAAATAAAAGGAGAAAGCTTGGAGGAGGGAATAGTTTGACGATCGAGTCCATGAAAAACATTCAGTTTCCAAAACGGACCTATGATGAATGGAAGCTGGCAGCAGAAACAGCTTTAAAAGGAAAAGATTTTGACAAAGTTATGAAAACGCTAACAATCGAAGGCGTTACCCTCGAGCCCCTCTATACCGAAAGCATGCTGTCGCGGACAGTATCAGATATAACTGCCCAGACTGCCGCTGTGCAAGGCGGAAAGTTTACCCCATCCTGGGTAGTGGCACAGGAAATTCATAGTACTGATGCAGCTTCTTTTTTATCAACGACTCAAGACGAACTGGCACGCGGAAACGAAGCGATTGTTTACACCGCTGTCCAGCCGTTTGAATGGACAGACGAGCAGTTAGACCAGCTGGCAGAAAAAGTGGCGCAATTCCCGGTTTATTTCAAATTGACTGAAGCGAATGATCCGATCCTGCAGGTATTCGACCGGTTGACAACCGATCAGCTGAAGCAAGTTCAAGGCGTCATTTCTGCGTCGTTTCCTGTAGAAGCCCCGGAAACCGTCCGAACCCAGTTGATCGACGTACTGCCGACCCACAATGCGGGCGGCACGATCATTCATGAACTTGGCGTCGCCCTCAGCATGATGGCTGAAGCGGTGGAAGGACAATCATTCCAGGCTGCTGCGAAGAAAATGTGGGTACGCTTTGCCGTTGATACGCATTTTTTCCAGGAGATCGCCAAGATTCGGGCATTCCGTGTACTGTGGCAAGCGTTTGCTTCGGCTTACGGGGAAACGGCACAACCGATTCCGCTGTTTACGGAAACGTCTGTCCGCTCATACTCAAAATTGGATCCTTATGTTAATTTGCTGCGTGCAGGCAATGCCACTTTTTCTGCAGTACTTGCGGGAACAGACGCGCATACCGTGCATCCCCACGATTTTTTGACCGTTCCAACCGCAGCAAGCCGGCGAATTGCCCGCAATGTCCAATTAGTGATCAAAGAAGAATCACACGTCGCCCATGTAACAGACGTAGCGGCCGGATCTTTTTTCATCGAAAGCTTGACGCGTGAATATGTAGAAGCGGCCTGGAGTTATTTCTGTGAAATTCAGCAAGCCGGCGGTTATTCCGAAGTGA
>JASKZU010000030.1 GCA_030147455.1 Planococcus sp. (in: firmicutes)
TTGTGCATCAAGGATTTGCTTTGTGCCCTGCGGAATTTCTGTCAAAATATCGACTTCCGGTTTTCTCGGCGCTGCATGAATCGGTTTCTTTTTCTTTTCAATTCCAGGGAAGCCGTTGACCGTGACATTGCCGATATAGCTGAGCAATTTGGTGCCCCGGTCTTGGCGCACAGGGAAAATGAAGAGTTCAGGCGTATTGTCAATAAAGCTCGTGTTAAAGTCTCCATTGATGAAATTCGGGTGCTTGACGACGTTTTCCAAAAATGGAATGTTTGTCTTGATGCCGCGGATCCGGAATTCCTGCAAGTTGCGGTCCATTTTGGCTGCCGCTTCTTTAAATGTTGTTGCCCATGTGGACACTTTGACAAGCAAAGAGTCATAGTACGGGGAAATAACAGCTCCCTGGAATCCGTTGCCGGCATCCAAGCGTACGCCGAATCCGCCTCCTGAACGATACACCATCAACCTTCCGGCATCTGGCATAAAGTCGTTCAGCGGATCTTCAGTCGTTACACGCGACTGTATGGCATAGCCGAACAATGGGATATCCGGCTGGTTGGGTATTGCAATCGTTTCGCCGTGCAGCGTATGGCCGCGGGCGATATTGATTTGTGCGTGGACAATATCGATGCCCGTTACCATTTCGGTGATGGTATGTTCAACTTGAATGCGCGGGTTAACTTCAATAAAGTAAAACTCTTCGCCCGCTACAAGAAACTCGACCGTCCCGGCATTTATGTAATCGATGTTCTTCATTAATTTAACTGCTGCGTCGCAAATCTCATTGCGCAGCTTATTGCTGATGGAATTTGAAGGCGCAATTTCCACCACTTTCTGGTGCCGGCGCTGAATCGAGCAATCCCGTTCGTATAAATGAACGATGTTGCCTGATGCATCTCCCAAGATCTGTACTTCGATATGCTTTGGCTGGTCGACGAATTTTTCTACATACATTTCATCGGAACCGAATGCCGCTTTTGCCTCTGACTTGGCACGTTCGTAAGCAGAAGCCAGTTCTTCCTCGGTTTTAACGATGCGCATGCCGCGGCCGCCGCCGCCAAGAGACGCTTTGATCATAAGCGGGAATCCAGCTTGCTTGCTGAATGCTTCTACTTCTTCAAGCGATTCGACCGGTCCGTCTGTTCCGGGAATCACGGGAATGCCTGCTGCAATTGCCTGCTCGCGGGCTTTTACTTTGTCACCGAACATATCCAGGTGACGGGATGTTGGGCCGATGAAGACGATTCCTTCTTCCTCACAGCGCCGCGCAAAATGAACGTTTTCCGATAAGAACCCATACCCCGGGTGAACAGCGTCCACTTGTGAATCTTTTGCGATGCGAATAATGTCTTCAATATCCAAATAAGCGTCGATCGGTTTTTTCCCCTTGCCGACTAAATACGATTCGTCCGCTTTGTAACGATGAAACGATCCACTATCTTCCTGCGAATAAATCGCAACTGTCCGAAGATTCAGTTCTGTACAGGCGCGAAAGATCCGAATAGCGATCTCCCCGCGGTTGGCTACCAAGATTTTGTTAATCTCTTTCACTCTGCCCCACACCCCTTATTTTTTCGTTTTTTCGTATTTATTGAACATGGAAACATTAAGCAATACTCCCATAGCTAAAGATAACAAAATAACGGACGTTCCGCCATAGCTGATAAATGGAAGTGTAACACCCGTTAAGGGAATAATTCCGGAAAGCCCGCCAAGATTAACGAACGACTGGATTCCGATCATGCTCGCCACACCCGCTGCAAGCATGCGCGCAAGCGGATCGGTGGTCGTCATTGCAATCCACAAGCCACGCAGCACGATAAAGGCAAGTCCGCCGATAACAAAGCTAACCCCAAACACGCCAAGTTCTTCAGCGATGACCGACATAATGAAATCGGTATGCGGTTCCGGCAAGTAGCCAAGTTTTTGAATCGACTGGCCAAGGCCCAGCCCGCCGAGCCCACCCGAGCCGATGGCCAAATAGCCGTTGACGATCTGAAAGCCAAAGCCCAGTTCATCCGAAAACGGATTGAAGAAAGCATCGATGCGGCCCATGCGCTTTTCAGTAAAAATCAAATCGCGCGCAAAGAGCATCATCGGCACAATGAAAATAGCTGCCGCGGCCACGACAAGGCCGGCCAATTTGAAAAAGGGCTTCAGCCGGACGCCGGAGGCTGCCATAACCGACAGGCCGACCATTCCAATGATGATCATGGAGCCGAGATCGGGTTCCAAGAATACAAATAGCAGGACGCCCGTCAAGATGATGACGGGAGGGAAAATAGATTCATTTAATTTATTAATCGTTCCGTTGCGGTATTTGTTGGAGAAAACCCCTGCCAAATAGAAAATGATGCCGACTTTGGCAATTTCCGACGGCTGGACATTGACAACGCCCAGGTCGATCCAGCTTCTCGCCCCTCCCGCCGCCACTCCTATAACGTGAACAAGAATCAGACCGGTAAAGATGACGCCAAGAACGGTCGCCATCATCCATTTTTTCCGGAAATGCTTGTACGGAAAAACGGCCGAGATGAGAAAAACAGGATAGGCAACTGCCAAGTTGAGCAATTGCTGCTTGTAAAAACGGTCTGGCGGATCGTTGTAGTAGTTCACAGACCAGGCCATGCTGGATGAGTAAATCATAATCAGCCCGAATACTGTCAGCCCCAAGTATGTGAATAACAGCGGGTAATCAATGTACTTTGCGTATTTCTTGATGTAGGATTTCATTGGTTTTCTTCCCTCATTCAACTGGATTCATTAGTAAAAAAACTCAAACAGGATTCGTTTGAGTTTTGGGTCATTTATTTGTATACGCATCGTGGAGGATGGACAACTTCTTCTCCAGCGTATCCATTAAATTTTTTCCGGTTTCGCGCTCGATCAAGCCCAGCTTTACGGCAAAATCGATTTCACGTGACAAGCCAAACATCTGCGTATCAAGAACTTCTTCATATAAAGGACAGGAAGGCAACGTCAGATGATCCATCTGCACCTTGATCAATTGCTCTATTTTCTCTGCATCAGCTTTAAGGAGTTCCAGCGCTTTTTCCTGATAAGTCTGTTCTTCTGTATGCTCCATGAGGACTCCCCCATTACTAGTATTTCTGCTCCATTAGCCTGTATAAAGTGTATCTTTAACTCTGTTAAAATGCAAGCCTCTCATGAAAAGGATTAAACCCTTTGGGAATTGGCCGGGAACAGGTATACTGAGGGAGACAGATAATATAATGGAGGGCTTTGCTTATGGAATTTATCATACCGTTCAAAGGAGAAGTCGCTTTCAAGTTGACTTTGGATCCGACTGTCTGGATTTTCGACGACCGGAAATTGGACCTTCAAACATACTTTACAGAAAAGCATGTCGACAAAGACGAACTGGAAGAATACAAGCGCGGAATGGGTGAACATTGGTCCCGCGAAATCATGGAAGGCGCCGTTGTCCCGCCGACGTTGAATTCAGAAAAAAGATACAAACGCCAAGAAAAAGAAGAAATGCTGACCGGAACATTCGGCATGCGCTTCCAGCCTTTCCTGGAAAACGCCGAACCTTCTTCTGAGGCTTCAAAAGTCGTTTTCGAAACTGCTTCCGGAGATCACGTATTTCCAATAGAGCATGCACGCCAACTGATTTTCAAATTTAGCGAAAATGGCAAGCCGCTTCGTGAAGATGGGCCGGTTCATGTGCTGCTGCCGGACGGTTCGAATGTCGACCAGCCGATTACCCGCATTTCTGCGATCCGGGTCGAATAGGAGGAACTGCCATGCGCGTACAATGTGTTATTTGCGATAAAATCGAAGAGCTGGAAGAAGATACACTTCAGGCAAAGCGCCTGCGCAATCGTCCGATTCACACCCACATGTGCGAAGAATGCCATGAACGCATCACGCTCCGTACAGAAGAGCGGATCGCCACGGGTTCGTTCCATTTTTTCCGCAGTTCTCGAAGCATCGAGGATGATTTTTGATGAAGTTTATCAAAGGCGTTTGGATCGGGTTTTGGAGTGGATTGATTCTCGGCTTATTGCTGAAGTGGATGCAAAAAGTTACCGGGGTCAGAATCTATGAGCTGCTGCTGAATGTGGATTTCATACCAGTTATCGGTCAAGTCAACTGGTCAGAGCCGACCGAATTTGTTTTTCATTTGGTTATTTCATTGGCCATCGGCATCGTGTATGTTTATTTGGCTAAACGCCGTTCGTATACGTTCGGCCAGCTGACTATTTTAAGCCTGATTTTGACAATCCCTACTTATATCTTGTTTTTCCCGCTCGCGGCCCTTGCCGTAGAAGCGGACGTGCCGGAACCGACCGATATGGGCGCTTTCCTTTATTGGATTTTTGCCCATCTGACGTATGCACTTCTTTTGCCCCTTCTTTATAAAATGTTCGAACGAAAAAACGCTGCTTCTCAATGAGAAGCAGCGTTTTCGCGTTTTTCACGCCAAAGGCGGATTTTATAGAGAATGAGAATTAAAGCGGCAATCACCAGGCCTTCTACTACAGGAAGGAAAAAGGCCAAAAATGTCAGGCCCAATCCTCCTACAGCAAGAAACAAAGCAATCAACGCGTTTTTCCCAAGTGATAATTTTTTGGCAAAGCCCAGTTTATAGACCATTGCCGACAGCAAGAAGATAACTAAAAATAATGCATATCCAGCCATCTCATAACTCGGCAAGTTCTGATAAAGCACTCGGGCTACCGGATACATATTCTCAAAGACAAAAGACTGTTCGTCCATGGATTACACATCCTCCCCAGCTGTTTTATTCTTCGATTGCTACTTTTTTCTTTTTCGCAACGCGTTCACGTTCGTTTTTATCAAGAATCTTCTTGCGCAAACGAATCGATTCCGGTGTGATTTCGCAGTACTCATCATCGCCCAAATACTCAAGCGCTTCTTCAAGGCTCATGATGCGTGGTTTTTTCATTGTTGTTGTCTGATCTTTGTTGGCTGAACGGATGTTAGTCGCTGCTTTGATCTTGACGATGTTGACCGTCAAATCGTTGTCGCGGTTATGCTCACCGATGATCATGCCTTCATAAATTTCAGTTCCGACTTCAACAAATGAAGTTCCGCGATCTTCGATGCCCATCAATCCGTACGTTGAAGACTTCCCGCGTTCCATGGAAACCAAAACGCCTTGGCGACGGCCGCCTACGCGTCCTGATGCTACTGGCTGATAGCTATCGAACGTATGGTTGATGATTCCGTATCCACGAGTTTGTGTCAGGAATTCAGTTGTGTAACCGATCAATCCACGAGCCGGCACGTTAAAGACAAGACGGACTTGCCCGCTGCCGTTGTTGACCATATCAAGCATTTCGCCTTTGCGCTCACCTAGTGATTCGATGATAGCACCTGTGTACTCTTCTGGCACATCCACTTGCACGCGTTCAATCGGCTCGCAGCGAACGCCGTCTACCATACGGACAATAACTTCAGGTTTTGATACTTGAATTTCAAATCCTTCACGGCGCATGTTTTCGATCAAGATCGACAAGTGAAGCTCGCCGCGACCTGAAACGACCCAAGCATCCGGAGAATCCGTCGGGTCTACACGCAGCGATACATCTGTCTGCAATTGAGCGTCCAAACGTTCCTGGATTTTGCGTGATGTGATCCATTTGCCTTCTTTTCCTGCAAACGGGCTGTTGTTTACTAGGAATGTCATTTGCAATGTAGGCTCGTCAATGCGCAAAATCGGCAATGCGTCCGGATGGTCTTGAGGACATACCGTTTCACCTACGTTGATATCTTCCATACCAGAAATAGCAATCAAATCGCCAGCTTCGGCTTTTTGAATCTCAACACGCTTTAAGCCCATGAAACCGTGGATCTTGCTGACACGGAAGTTTTTGACGGATCCGTCAAGTTTCATCAATGAAACCGACTGTCCTACTTCAATGGTTCCGCGGAAAACACGGCCGATCCCGATACGTCCAACATAGTCATTGTAATCGAGAAGCGCTACTTGGAATTGCAACGGCTCATCACGGTTGTCGACTGGTGCCGGCACGTGGTCCATGATAGCATCGTAAATAACCTGCATGTTTTCTTCCTGGTCAGCCGGGTCAGATGAAAGACTCGCTGTTCCGTTCATGCCGGAAGCAAAGATGACTGGGAATTCCAACTGGTCGTCGTTCGCTTCAAGTTCGATGAACAATTCGATAACTTCGTCAACCACTTCGTCCGGACGTGCAAAGTCACGGTCGATTTTGTTAACGACCACGATTGGCTTCAAGTTCTGCTCTAGCGCTTTTTTAAGAACAAAGCGTGTTTGCGGCATACAGCCTTCATATGCATCGACAACAAGCAAAACACCATCAACCATTTTCATGATCCGCTCAACTTCACCGCCGAAATCGGCGTGTCCTGGCGTGTCCAAAATGTTGATTTTAGCGTCTTTATATTGAATCGCGGTATTTTTCGCGAGAATCGTGATTCCGCGTTCTCTTTCGATGTCATTCGAGTCCATTGCCCGCTCTTCAACATGTTCGTTCGATCGGAAGATTCCGGATTGCTGAAGCAACTGATCCACCAATGTCGTTTTGCCGTGGTCAACGTGTGCGATAATAGCAATGTTACGTAAATCGTTTCGTAGGTTAGTCATACTTTCACTCCAATATTCTTTTTTCGAGCCTATAACTGTGCTAGTATAGCACATATAGGGGAAAAACCCTACGATTTTATTTTCTCGTATGCAGGAGGCTAGATGGAATGAAACAGGCGATTATCGATTCTTGGCATAACTTAAAATGGATTTTTGTCGTTTATTCGTTTGCGGCAATCGGGGCAATGGTGCTTATCGGTGTAGCGGTGGCTCTTCGCAGCCCGGTGGG
>JASKZU010000060.1 GCA_030147455.1 Planococcus sp. (in: firmicutes)
ATCCTGTGGACGAGATCATGAATGCTACAGGATACGGCGCAGATGTGGTCATCGAAACGGCGGGCAGTTCCATCACGCAGCAACAGTCGATTTTATCGGCAAAGAAAAAAGGCCGCGTGATCCTGCTCGGCATTACGCATATCGGCATTGACCTCAAAGAAGGCACGATGGACCGCATCATGCGGGGAGAATTGAAAATTCAAGGGTCCTGGAATTCCTACACAGCGCCGTATCCCGGCATTGCCTGGAAAGCCAGTCTGGAGTTTATGGCTAAAGGGGAGCTGGAATTCAAGTCGATGGTCTCCCATAAAATCACTGTAGATGAAGTCGGCGAATTTATTCGCGGAATGGCTGACAGAACGCTTCGCCATAACAAGGTGCTCGTTGCTTTGGATAGGGAAGAGCAACTGTCCGCTGAAGGTTGAGTGCTCGATAAGAATGGAGGGAATAAAATGGCAGGATTGAGTTTGGTCAATGTCAACAAAGTATATGATAAAGGCGTGGTTTCGGTAAAAGACTTTAATTTGGAAATCCGCGACAAGGAATTTCTAGTGTTGGTTGGGCCGTCGGGCTGCGGAAAGTCCACGACACTGCGGATGATCGCAGGCCTGGAAGACATCACGGAAGGCGATTTGTTTATTGGCAAACATCGCGTCAATGATGTTTCGCCGAAAGACCGCGACATTGCGATGGTGTTTCAGAACTACGCACTTTATCCGCATATGACCGTATACGACAACATGGCGTTCAGTTTGAAACTGCGCAAGATGAAGAAAGAAGAAATCAAATCGCGCGTTACGAATGCCTCGAGCATCCTCGGGCTCGATGATTACCTTGACCGCAAGCCGAAAGCGTTGTCCGGCGGCCAGCGTCAGCGTGTAGCACTGGGACGCGCGATTGTCCGCGATGCAGAAGTGTTTTTGATGGATGAGCCGTTGTCCAACCTGGATGCCAAACTGCGCGTTCAGATGCGTACGGAAATCCAGAAGCTTCACAGACGCCTTCAAACGACGACCGTGTACGTTACCCATGACCAAACAGAAGCCATGACGATGGCCACTCGCCTTGTCGTCATGAAAGACGGCTTTATCCAGCAAGTCGGTTCGCCGAAAGAAGTATACGACGAGCCGGTCAATATGTTTGTTGGCGGCTTTATCGGATCTCCGTCGATGAACTTTTTGAATGGGCGCCTTGAAGGAAGCCAATTTGTGATGGGCGATGTTGCCATTTCCATTCCTGAAGCGACGCTCAAAAACCTGCGTGAGAAAGGGTACGACGGAAAAGAATTGGTTTTGGGCGTGCGCCCGGAAGATATCCATGACGAGCCGTTATTCCTCAACCATTCTCCCGGCACAAAAATCAAGGCGATGATCGAAGTGGCTGAATTGATGGGCGCTGAAATCATTCTTTATTCTGTGGTGGACAATCAGGAATTCGTGGCGCGTGTGGACTCGCGCTTCGGCGTAGAAGCGGGGCAAACGGTCGAAATGGCATTTGATATGAACAAAGTGCATTTCTTCGATAAAGACTCACAGCTTCGGATTCTGCCAAACTGAGCGCCTTCAGAAAAACCGCCAAAGAAATTTCTTTTCTTTAGGCGGTTTTTACATTTAAATTTTCAGTACAGGAGAGTGGAGAACGATGGCGATTACTCAAAAGCTTTTTGGACATAAAGACGGCAAGCCGGTCACGATGTTTACGCTGGAAAACAATACGGGCTTTCAAATCTCGTGCATCGACTATGGCTGCATCATCACCGGAATTCTGGCGCCGGACCGCACAGGAAAAATGGAAAACGTCGTTTTGGGATTCGATTCAGTAGAAGAGTACGAAAAAGACGTGCATTTTCTGGGAGCTGTTGTCGGGCGTTTTGCCGGACGCATCCAAAAAGGCGAGTTCGAACTGAACGGCCATTCCTTCCAAGTCGGCCGAAATTCAAACGGGCACCATCTTCACGGCGGGGCCAGCGGATTTAACACTGCCGTTTGGAAGGCGGCTGTTGTGGAATCGGACGACTCGGATATCGTGGAATTTACTCTTTCGAGCCCGGACGGCGAAGAAGGCTATCCGGGAAATGTGGAGATGAAAGTCCGCTATAAGCTGGAGCATAACAGCAACAAACTGAAAATTTCCTATTCCGGCATCACCGATCAAGCCACTTTGTTGAACGTGACAAATCATTCTTATTTTAATTTGAGCGGCAATTTGGAGCGCGACGTATTGGATCATGAACTGATCCTCGCGAGCCAGGAATTTCTCGAACTCGATGAAGAGCTCCTGCCGACAGGCAAGCTGCTTCCGGTGTCCGGCTCGGTTTTTGATTTGCGCAGCGGCCGAGCTATTCGGGAAGCGGTTGAATCGGATCATGCCCAAGCCGAATTGGCGGGAGGCGGCTATGACCATCCGTTTTTGCTGGACAGTGCGGCCGGCACTCCCATCAGCTTGCGGGATGCTGAAAGCGGCCGGCAGCTGACCATCGAAACAACCGAACCCGCCGTTGTGGTTTATACCGGGAACGGTCTGGACGGCCCGTACACTATTCGGGGAACCGAAGCGCGCAATCATCTGGGCATGTGCCTGGAAACGCAAAAGCTGCCGGATTCGATGCGCCATCCGCATTTCGGTTCTTCTGTCCTGGAGCCGGGAGAAGAATTCGCTTCTGAAACGAGCTATTCTTTTGAAGTCGTGGAATAAACAACCTTCAACGTTAATGGCCTAGCTGAAGATGGATATCTTCAGCTAGGCTAAAAAGAAAAAGCGGCAACAGCGGGTTTATATGCTGTTGCCGTTTTTAATGATGTTCGTTGTTAGAGGTGGATAGCATATTTTGGGTAAAACAAAGAGAAAGACAGGCGTTTCCAAAAGTTGTCTGCAGGGAATAAGAAGGAGTATGGAAAGGTTCTGAAGAAAACTTATATAGACGATAGTTATGGCAAGGAATTTCGGCAGAACAAACAGACTTTGGGGAAGAAGGGCGATACATAATGGGTACACACAATAAATCGGCAATCGTAATCGGGGGAGGCCTCGGCGGCTTATCCGCTGCGATTTCTCTTGCGCAAAAAGGCTACCAGGTTTCGCTGTATGAAAAGAACGACCACATCGGCGGGAAAGTAAACCGCCTCGAACAGGACGGCTTTGGCTTTGACTTGGGCCCGTCCATTTTGACAATGCCGCATATCTTCGATCGTTTGTTTAAAGAGAGCGGCAAGCGCATGGAAGACTATATCCCAATGCAGCGGCTTGACCGCGAGTGGCGCTCATTCTTTCCTGACGGCACAATAATCGACCTGCACCACGATTTGCGTTTGATGGAACAGGCAAATCCGTCGCTGTCCAAAAAGGATATGAAAGAATACTATGCGCTGTTGAAATACTCGAAGCGCATTTACGAGACGACAGAGCGCAGCTACTTGAAAGAAGGCTTTGAGTCGCCGAAAGAAGCAGTGGCACAAAACGGAATTCTTGCGACGTTGACTGGATTTGATTTGATGTCGACGATGTACGACGGCATTTCAAAACGCATCAGCAATCCGCATTTGCGCGACATGCTCGCTTATTTCGTCAAATATGTCGGATCGTCGCCGTACAGCGCGCCGGCTGTCCTCAATATGATGATTTACATGCAGCATGCACAAGGCTGCTGGTATGTGCCGGGCGGCATGCATAATTTGGCGGCAGGAATGGAAAAACTGGCCAGAGAAGAAGGCGTGGAGATCCATACCGGCAAAGGCGTGATCCGCGCGCTGCCGACAAAAGAAGGGAAAATTGGCAGCATCGAGCTTGAAGATGGTTCGTTCCGGACAGCCGATTATTTCGTTTCGAATATGGAAGTTATCCCGTTTTATAAAAAGATGGTCAACCCCGACCAGGAATTTGTCGGCAAGCTTGAGAAAAAATACAAACCGGCAGGATCCGGCCTTGTGCTGCATCTTGGCGTAAAGAAAAGCTATCCATTCCTCAACCACCATAATTTCTTTTTCTCGGAAAACCTGAAAGAACAAATGGACAAAGTGTTCGACAAGCATGAACTGCCGGACGATCCGACGATCTACCTCGTCAACACGAACAAGACCGACCCGAGCCAGGCGCCGGAAGGGCATGAGAACATTAAGATCCTGCCGCATATCCCATATATCCAGGACAACCCGTTCACGCCGGAAGACTATGAAAAATTCGAGGAAGTCGTCC